>NZ_JBBIAB010000041.1 GCF_039634785.1 Tistrella mobilis
CGACCAGATCATCGCCTGTGCTGCCATGTCTGGAACAAGCTCATCAGCCAGCCATGGAAGATCATGTCCATCGGGTTGAGGTGCTGGGCTCATGGGTTCTGATTATTGCAGATTGGTATTAGTGGCGTGGCAACGGTGACACACACACGCGTCAATCGAACGCCATGGGTTCGGCAGGCCGCTTATCCCGCGCCCCTTCGATGGCGTCGATGTCGTCACGGGTGATGCCGTGCCTTTGCCCGATGTCCTGCAAAACCGCGCCGAGCCGCAGGCGACCTTCGCGACGCATGGCGGCGTCGAGACCGGCGCGCGTCTCCGCCTTGGTGTTGCGGCTATCCCCCTCACCCCCCCGCATAAGCCTCTTCCACCAGCTGGCGGAGGCGGGCGGGGTCGAGCAGGACCAGGGCGCCGCGGCGGCGGTCGAGGAGGCCGGCGCGGGTGAGGGCTGCG
Organism: Tistrella mobilis; assembly: GCF_039634785.1. NCBI lineage: Bacteria > Pseudomonadati > Pseudomonadota > Alphaproteobacteria > Geminicoccales > Geminicoccaceae > Tistrella > Tistrella mobilis. The sequence goes on from NZ_JBBIAB010000041.1 coordinate 451, forward strand.
AGTTCGCGGGAGACGGCTTCGCGGTGCGAGCTGATCCGGGCGGCCAGGTCGGCCTGGATCGGCGGGGGCGAGATGATCGCATGGGCGGGCTCGCGCGGATCGGGGCGGGAGAGGCGGAGCAGTTCGGCATAGAGCCGGTGGCGGACGTTGAGGGTGGAGAATTCGGTGACGCGGGTCGCCAGCATCCGCACCTGCCCCGCCAGCAGGCCCAGAACCTGGTCTGCGACCGGGGGATGGTCGTGGATCGCGCGGCGGAAGGTGGCCGCCGGCATGCGGGCGACGGTGGCGGCGGTGACCGCCTGGATGCCGGCCGAGCGCGGCTGGCCGTCGATCGCCGCCAGTTCGCCGAAAAATTCGCCGTCGCCGATGTCGCGCAGAATGACGCTCTGCCCGCCGGGCTGGCGGATCATCACCCGGACATGGCCGTGGACGACGAAGAAAACATCGGTTCCGTCGTCCTGATGATCTATGATCGCCGCGCCGGCATCCACCCGCCGCCAGCTGCAGGCGGCATCGAGTGCCGCGATCTGGTCGGGCGACAGCGCCGCGAACAGAGGGATACGTGCCAGGCTGTCCCTGGCGGAACGGGGGTCGGTGCGTCTGACCATGCTGGGTCGCATATCTTTCCCGTGGTCTGCCGGCCGATGGGCGTTGGGCCGATGGTGGGCTGGCCGATGGTGGGCTGGCCGATGGTGGGCTGGCCGATGGGCGCGCAGGGATGCCGGGGCCGGCGATGGTGGCGCCATGCGGCCGCCCGCGCCGGTTCTGGCCCGGCTGCGCATCATATCGGGCATCATCCTCTTCCTCTATGCAAGCTGTCACTTTCTGACCCACGCCTCGGGCATCCTGACGGCGCCGGCCATGGAGGCGACCAGCCGGGTGCTGCTGGTGCCCTGGAAGGGCTGGATCGGCCATACCGCGCTTTATGGCGCCTTCACCGTGCATGCGGCGCTGGGGCTGCACGCCCTGTGGCGGCGGCGGCATCTGCGCATGTCGGCGGTGGAAGCCTGGCAGCTGGGGCTGGGGCTGCTGATCCCGCTGATCGTGATCCGCCATGCCGTCAGCGTGCGGCTGGGCGAGATGCTCTACGGGCTGGACGACAACTATTGGCGGCTGCTCGCCGGCTATTGGCTGCCCGAGGCCGGCATCAACCTGTTTCTGCAGCTGCTTCTGCTGGTCGTGGTCTGGGTGCATGGCTGCATCGGGCTCTACCGCTGGCTGCGGTTCAAGACCTGGTTCATGGCCCGGTCGCATCTGCTGCTGGTCGCCGCCTGCCTGGTGCCGGTGCTGGCGGTGATCGGCATCGCCATCGCCGGGGCGGATATCCAGGCCCGCGCGGCCGCAGGCGACCCCGAGCTTGCCCGGATGACCGCGGTCGCACCCGAGGTGGCGGCGGCGGCCCGCGCAGGCCTTGGCCCCCGGGTCGAATGCCTGACCGGCGCCTGGGTGCTGCTGGTGGGCGGGGTTCTGGCCGGGCGGCTGCTGCGCGACGGCCATGCCCGGCATTTCCGCGCGGTGCGCATCCGCTATGCCGGCCCGGCCGCCGCCGATGGCGGCGAGACCGTGGTGACGGTGCCGCGGGGCTGGAGCGTGCTGGAAGCCAGCCTCAGCGCCCGCATTCCCCATGCCTCGATCTGCGGCGGCCAGGGGCGCTGTTCCACCTGCCGGGTGCGGGTGCTGGACGGCCGCGACCAGCTGCCGCCGCCCCGGGCGGTTGAGGCGGAGATGCTGCGCCGGATCCGCGCACCCGGGGATGTGCGCCTGGCCTGCCAGCTCAGGCCGCCGAGCGATCTGACCGTGCAACCGCTGATCCCCCCCGGTGCCCGCTTCACCGGAGCCCTGGTCGAGGATCGTACCGGCGCCGCCGGGCTGGTCGGCCATGCCCGCGAGGCCATGGTGGTGGCGCTGTTCACCGATCTGCGCGCCTCTACCCGGCTTGCCGCCGAACGCACCGCCTATGACGCGCTCTACCTGATCGAGCGCTATGTCGATGTGGTGACCGAGGCGGTGACCGCCGCCGGCGGCCGGGTGACCGGCATCGCCGGCGACGGGGTGATGAGCGTGTTCGGCGGCACCGGGCCGGTGGACGACGTGCCGGCCACCTGCCGGGCGGCGCTGGCCGCGGCGGCGGCGATCTGGGATGGGGTGGAGGCGCTGTCGGCCGAACTCCGTCACGAGCTGGATGCGCCACTCAGGATCGGAATTGGCGTGCATCTTGGACCTTCGGTTGTGGGCACCACCGGGGTGACCGCCCCGCGGCCGATCCAGTTTCTGGGCGATACCGGCAATGTCGCGGCCCGGCTGGAAGAGGCGACGAAGGCCGAGCGCTGCACGCTGATCCTGTCGGAGGCGACGGTGGCGGGGGTGGTGGCCGGCGGCCGTGGCCCGGGGCCGGCCGAGCTGGGGCGGATCGGCCATCGGGTGCTGGACATCCGCGGCCGCGGCGGTGCGATCGCGGTCAGGATCGTGGCGACACGGGCCGAGCTGGACGTGATCCGCGGCCACCGGCCCGGCTGAGCGGAGGCGGCGATGCCCTTCTACCGTTTCGACCATGCGCCCGACCCGATGGAAAAGGCCGGATTCTCGCCCGAAGAGGTGCCGCGGGCGATCACCGCCATCGGCGCCGACCTGGTGGCCGGGATGGGGCTGAAGGAAATGGGCGTCCATTTTCATCGCAAGGCCCAGCTGATCTTCACCCTGCGGGGCATCGTGCGCTGCGAGGCGAATGACGGGGTGTGGATCGTGCCGCCGCGCTGCGCCGTCTGGATCCCAGGCGGCATGCCCCACAGCGCAGTGCTCAGCGGCGCGGTGGAGATCTATTGCCTGTTCGTCGACCCCGATGCCGCGCCGGCCCTGCCCGCCGGCTGCTGCACGGTCGCCGTCTCGCCGCTGCTGGAACAGCTGCTGCGGCACGCGGCCCACATGCCGGTGATGTATGACGAAGACGGGCCCGACGGCCGGATTGCGACCGTGCTGCTGGACCAGCTGGCCCGGGCACCGGTGGAGCAGCTGAATTTTCCCATGCCGCAGGATCCACGGCTGCGCCGGATCGCGGCCGCGCTGATGGCCGATCCGGCCGACCGCGCGACGATCGAGGCCTGGGGCAAGCGCATGGCCGCCGCCCCGCGCACGCTGACCCGGGCGCTGAGCCGCGAAACCGGGCTGAGCTTCGGCCGCTGGCGCCAGCAGCTGCATATCCTGATCGCGCTGCAACGGCTGGATCAGGGCGCCGCCGTGCAAAGCGTGGCGCAGGAGCTTGGCTATGAAAGCGCCGGCGCCTTCGTGACCATGTTCCGCAAGGCGCTGGGCAAGCCGCCGGCACGCTATCTGGCCGAGCGGCGGCGGCAGGATGGCGGCGGCACGGATTGACCGGATATCGCAATATTTTGTCTGGTTGAACGAATGTGGTCAGCGCCGGGGCTGCCTATCTTGCCTCTGACGCCAAGATCGGCGCCCGACGCCAAGATTCGACGCCCGACCACAGGAGCGCTGCCATGACCTCGACCTTCGACCCGCGCACCGATGCCGCACCGCAGCCCGGCCGGATCGCCCGCACCCTGCAGAGCTGGTTCATGCGCCCGGCACGGGTCGCGGCGGTGGAGACGCTGTCGCCGCATTTCCGGCTGATCACGCTGGAGGGGGCGGCGCTCAAGGATGTCGCCTGGACCATCGGCCAGAAGTTGCAGGTGGCGATGGGAACCGGCATGACCGCCCGGACCTATACGCCGATCTTCTGGGATGCCGCCGCCGGGCGGACGCAGCTGCTGGCCTATCTTCACGACCTGGGAACGGGGCAGGATGCGGCGCCCGGCAGCCGCTGGGCCGCCGGATTGACGGTGGGGGCCCAATACCGTGTCTTCGGGCCGCGCCGGTCGCTGGATCTCTCCGATCCCGGCAGCGGGTGGCCGGTGGTGGTGTTCGGCGACGAAACCGCGTTCGCCCTCGCCGCCTCGCTGGGGGCAGGGCGCGGCGAGGATGCCGCCGCGCATCTCTTCGAGATGTCGGATGTGGCCGAGGCGCGGCTGGTGCTGGCACGGATGGGGCTGGGCGATGCGCGGGTGATCGGCCGGCAGGCCGGCGACACCCATCTGGCGGTGGCAGAGGCCGAACTGGCGCGCCTCGCCGCCCGGCGGGTCCGCTTCGCGCTGACCGGCAAGGCCTCGTCGATCCAGCGGATGAGCCGGGCCTTGAAGGCGATCGGCGTGCCGGCGGCACGGATCCGCGCCAAGGCCTATTGGGCACCGGGCAAGACCGGGCTGGATTGAGCCGCGCGCGCGGCGGTCAATCGACGGTGAGCACGATCTTGCCCTGGATATGCCCTGCCCCGGCGCGTTCATGGGCACGGCGCGCCTCGGCCAGCGGCCAGGTGCCGTCGATGACCGGACGAATGCGGCCATCGCTCAACAGCGGTGCCAGCTGCCGCAGCTGCGCGCCGCTGGAACGGACCTGGGTGGTGGAGACGACGACGCCCTGCCGCGCGGCCTCTGCCGCCCCGTCGAAGCCCAAAGGGAAGATCGGGAACAGGGCGCCGCCGGGCTTCAGGGTCTTCAGAAACCGGCCGGTGGCCGGGCCGCCCACGGCATCGACCACCAGGTCGAGATCCCGGACGACATCTTCGGGCGGGGTCTCGCGATAGTCGATGACCTGGTCGGCACCCAGATCATGCAGCAGCGCCTTGTGCCGGGCAGAGGCGGCCGCGATCACCTGCGCGCCCTTCAGCTTCGCGATCTGAAGGGCGAAATGCCCCACGCCCCCGGCGGCGCCGTTGATCAGAACCCGACGGCCATCGAGCGGCACCGGCCGATGGCGGGCGGGCTGGAGCGGGTTCGGCACGTCGTGGCCCGGATCGACCAGGAACTGCCAGGCGGTGAGCAGCGACATCGGCGCGGCCGCCGCCTGAACATGGCCGATGCCGGCGGGCGCGGGGGCCAGATGCGCGGCCGGCACGCCGACATATTCCGCATAGCCGTTGCTGCCGCCGAAGACGCCTTCGGGGAAGCGGATCAGGGCGTAGACCGCATCGCCGATGGCGACATCGCCGACACCCTGGCCGAGGCCTGCGACCACGCCCGAAACATCGGTGCCGGGGATGATCGGGAAGCCACCGGCCGGCCGCCAGGCGGGCGGCAGGCTGCGATAGCCGTCGCGCAGATACCAGTCGGGCGGGTTCAGCCCGACTGCGTGCACCCGCACCAGCACCTCACCCGGGCCCGGGCGGGGGCGCGGCACCGCTTCGTAAACCAGAACCTCGGGGCCGCCGAAACGGTGGATCCTGACCGCGTTCATCATCTCGCCCGGCATCGCTTTCTCCATCATGGCATCTGTGCTATTAAATACGGAGCAGTGCACCGGTTATATCCGGATCAGTGCTCCGCTTTTCAAGAGGCCGCATGAGAGCCGACGCCCAGAAAAATTACCAACAACTGCTGGCCGTGGCACGCCAGGTGATCGCCGAAGAGGGTGCCGAGGCGTCGCTGCGCGACATCGCCCGCCGGGCGGGTGTCGGGCTCGGCACGCTGTATCGCCACTTCCCGACCCGCGAGGCGCTGCTCGATGCGCTGCTGCGGAACGGTTTCGACGCGCTGGCCAGGCGGGCGGCAGAGCTTGAAGCCCGGGAGGATCAGGGCGCCGCCCTGGTCGCCTGGCTGCAAGATGCGGTGGCGATGACCCATGAATACCGGGGTGCCATCGCGCTGATGGTGGCGGCGATCGCCGACGAGGACTCGGCACTGCACGGGGCCTGCACGGGGCTGCGCGCGGCCGGCACCCGGCTGCTGCACCGCGCGCAGGCGGCGGGTGCCGCCCGGGCCGATATGGACGGCAACGACCTCTTTGCCCTGATCAGCGCGCTGGCCTGGCTGGCCGACCAGCCGCCGCTGGTGCCGCGGGCCGATCACCTGTTCGACATCGTCACCGGGGCCATTCTGACCCGGTAACAGCCAGGGAGACAGGGCTGTGGCGAAGGCCACTGCGGCGGGCCGGGGCCGGGCGCAGGATGCGGGCGACGCGGCAGATCGCCGCACCACGCACCCCTCCCTCCCCGGAGACGCCTTATGGAAAAACTGCTCAAACCCTTCCAGCCCCAGGCCTATGCGCTGCTGCGCATCGTGACCGGCTTCCTGTTTCTGTGGCACGGCACCCAGAAACTGTTCGGCCTGCCGCCGATGGGTTTCGCGCTGCCGGACTGGATCGTCTATATCGCCGGGCCGATCGAACTGGTCGGCGGCGCGCTGGTGATGATCGGCCTGTTCACCACCCCGGCCGCCTTTCTGTGCAGCGGCATGGCGGCGGCGGCCTATTGGGTGGGGCATGCCAATGGCGGGCTGCTGCCGATCGTGAACAAGGGCGAGCTGGCGGCGCTTTATGCCTTCGTCTTCCTGTTCATCGCGACGGCGGGTTCGGGCATCTGGAGCATCGACCGGCTGCGCGCCAAGGCCGGCTGACGCCGGGCGGCCGAGGGTCTATGGTGAAGGCGGGCGCCAGCCCTGGCACCCGCCTTCACCCGTTCAAGACTGCCGGAAGGACCGCTTCCCGTGCGCTACCTGCACAGCATGATCCGCGTCCGCGACCTCGACGCCGCCCTCACCTTCTTCTGCGACCAGCTGGGGCTGAAGGAAGTGCGGCGGAAAGAGTCAGAGGCCGGGCGCTTCACCCTGGTCTTCCTTGCCGCCCCGGACGATGTGACCGGCCCCGATCAGACCGCGCCGCTGATCGAGCTGACCTGGAACTGGGATCCGGAAGACTATGGCACCGCGCGCAATTTCGGCCATCTGGCCTTCGCGGTCGACGACATCTATGCCACCTGCCGGAAGCTGATGGAGGCGGGCGTCACCATCAACCGCCCGCCCCGCGACGGCTATATGGCCTTCGTGCGCTCCCCCGATCTGATCTCGGTGGAACTGCTGCAGAAGGGCGAACCGCTGCCCAAGGCCGAGCCCTGGGCGTCGATGCCCAATACCGGGGTCTGGTGAGGGGGCCGGGGCAGCAGATCTGCGACCGGACAGGCGCCGGTGTGGCGTGCCCCCCGCACCGGATCACCGGCGCCTAGACGATCTAAACGTCTCGGACCGGCAGGATACCGAGCCGGCCTCGTCGACGGTATGGCCCGTTCTCGTTCAGCGTGTCATGCCTCGGTGGATGAAGGATCGGAAGGCACCCGGCCGTCTCCCTGGCTCATGATGTTGACGAAAGAGGTGGCAAATACTTCGCTTTGATCCGTGCCTGCTCATCGCGGCAGGCCGCAATGACCTTCCGACACATATCCTGCAGCTTCAGGATTTCGGCGGGCGGCACCTCCCGCATCGGGAATGTGAGAATATCCGAGTGGTAACTTGAGGCTGACACCGTCAAAGGATAATGGATAAGATCGGAGTGAGCGTAGAGCTTATTTCGATCTTTTATCAAGCGCTGGTGCAGAGTGACTTCGTCTGAGTCAAAGGACTCCCGCATTTCTTCTGTCAAGTATCCCCTACCGCGACCCTCTGAAAATGCCCGCCCATAGGACACAATCATGCTGGTGACGAAAGCTGACTGCTGCAGATAGGTAGAGCCGCGACTCCATGGCTTTGCTTTCCAGCCCTTCTTCAGGATGAAGGCACCGAACGACATCGCGTCGCACAAGTCTCCGCAAGCAACATCAAGCCGACGATACAGCCTCATATCTTCATCGCTGAAATCAATCTTGAGTTGATTTTCCATTCTTCTTTCTCCATGGAAATCCGCCGTATAACCTTACTAGTTTCTTTCATCTGATGCAGGATACGCCATAAGCGCTATATGGTCTCGCTGGTATCTGCCCAGGCGCCTAACCGGCGTTCTGCCTCGCCCGCCACGAACACGATCTCGGTGGTCTTGAGGTCGACGACGCCGAATGCCGGCTCGAACAAACAGCTCACGAACATGCCGGTCGAGATGATGACCCACCCGGTTCTGGTTTGCGCGCGCAGAAGCTCGCGAACATCCAGCTGGGCATCGAAGATGTCCTGGGGGCTGTCGCGGCTGATCCTCGGCGGCACGATAGGCGACCAGAGGCTCGTCACCGCCGCGATAGTCGTTCAGGGAACGCTCGGTGCAATGGACCTGCTGCCTGTCACTCGCCGCTATCGGCAAGGGGCGGCCGCCACGACGTGACAAGCGTCATGACGGCCGCCCATGAGATGCCGATCCGTTCCGCCGGCATCACGCCCGCTTCAGCGCCGCCGGATCGATCGGCAGGCGGCGGAGGCGTTTGCCGGTGGCCGCGAAGATGGCGTTGGTGACGGCGGGGGAGACCGCGGCGGTGGCGGTTTCGCCGATGCCGCCCGGGGCCTCGCTGCTGTCGATCAGATGGGTTTCGACCACCGGCACCTCGTCGATGCGCATCGGCAGGTAGGTGTCGAAATTGCCCTGCGCCACCCGACCATCGGTGATGGTGATCTCGCCATGGAGGGCGGCGGTCAGGCCGAAAATGGCGCCGCCTTCCATCTGGGCGCGGATCTGATCGGGGTTGACCGCGCGGCCGCAATCCACCGCCGCGACCAGGCGGTGGACGCGCACCCCGCCATCGGCCGCGACCTCCACCTCTGCGACCATCGCCAGATAGCTGCCGAAGGCGTATTGCAGCGCCACACCGCGGCCATGGCCGGCCGGCAGCGCGCCGCCCCAGCCGGACGCGGCGGCGGCACGGTCGAGCACGGCGCGGGCGCGCGGATTGGCATCGAGCAGGCTGCGGCGATAAGCGACCGGATCGGCGCCGGCCGCGGCCGCCAGCTCGTCGATGAAGCTTTCGACCACGAAGACGTTGTGGGTGGGGCCGACGCCCCGCCACCAGCTGGTCGGCACATGGCGCGGCTCGACCCGCTGGAATTCCACCCGGATCGCCGGGAAGGCATAGGGCGGTTCGGCCGCCCCCTCGACACCATCGGGGTCGACGCCGTTGACCACCGCGGCGGGGGCGAAGCGGGCCATGATCGACGAGCCCGAAACCCGATGCGTCCAGGCCACCGGACGGCCCTCGGCATCGAGACCGGCCTGCAACCGATCGTAGTAATATGGCCGGTACATATCGTGACGGATGTCTTCCTCCCGGCTCCACACCACCTTCACCGGGCCCGAAACCTGGCGGGCGATCTTCACCGCATGGGCGATGCCGTCCGCCTCCAGCCGCCGGCCGAAACCGCCGCCGATCAGATGGTTGTGGATGACGACCTTCTCCGCCGGGATGCCCAGAATGCCCGCCGCCACCGCCTGGGCGATGCCGGGGATCTGGGTGCCGACCCAGATGTCGCAGGCGCCGTCATGAATGTGGACGGTGCAGTTCATCGGCTCCAGCGCCGCATGGGCGAGGAAGGGCAGTTCATAAACCGCCTCCAGCCGCTGCGCCGCGCCGGCCAGCGCCGCGTCCACCCCGCCCTCGTCGCGGGCGACGGCGCCGGGGCGGCGCGAGGCGGCATCCAGATCGGCACGGAGATCGGCCATGCCGACGCTGCCGTGCTCGCCGCCGTCCCAGCGGATCGCGGCCGCCTCCAGCCCCTTATGGGCCGCCCACCAATGCTCGGCGATCACGGCCACGGCCTCGTCGGTGGTCACCACCTGATGCACGCCGCGCACGGCCTTGGCCGCCGCCTCGTCCAGCCCGGCAGGGCGGCCGCCGAAGACCGGGGCGATGGCGATGGCGGCGATCTTCATGCCCGGCAGCCGGGCATCGATGCCGAACCGCGCCCGGCCGTTCACCTTGTCGGGCGTGTCCAGCCGGTGGAGCGGCTGGCCGATCAGGCGGAAATCGGCGGGATCCTTCAGCGCCACGGCGGCGGCATCGGGGACCGGCAGCCGGGCGGCATCGTCGACCAGCTCGCCATAGCCGAAGCTGCGCCCGCCTGCGGCATCATGCACTCGGCCCTCACGCGCCGTGCAGCCGGCGGCATCCACGCCCCAGCGCGCGGCGGCTGCCTGGACCAGCAGGGTGCGGGCCACCGCCCCGGCCTGGCGCAGCGGCTGCCACATCGCCCGGATGGTGGTCGACCCGCCGGTGACCTGGCCGCCGAGCAGCGGGTTGGTATAGGCAGGGTCGGCCGGCGCATGTTCCAGCCGGACCTGATCCAGGCCGATCTCCAGCTCTTCGGCGATCAGCATGGCCTGGCCCTGATACACGCCCTGGCCCATTTCAACCATCGGCATCACCAGGGTGGCGATGCCCTGGTGATCGATGCGGATGAAGGCGTTGGGGCCGAAGCGCCCGGCATCGGCGGCGGCGGTGCCAGCATCAGCGGGGCGGGTGCCCAAAGGCAGGGTCAGCGACACGACCAGGCCGCCGGTCACGGCGGCGCCGGCCTTCAGGAAGCTGCGCCGGTTCATACGGGTCGTCGCGATATGAGTCATCGGATCGCGCTCCGCGCTCAGGCCGCGCCGGCGGCGCGATGGATGGCCGCACGGATGCGGGGATAGGTGCCGCAGCGGCAGACATTGCCCGACATGGCGCCGTCGATCTCGGCATCGGACGGCTGGGGTGTTTCCGTCAGCAGGGCCGCGGCCGACATCAGCTGCCCCGACTGGCAATAGCCGCATTGCGGCACGTCCAGCGCCACCCAGGCCGCCTGCAACGCCGGACCGACCGGCAGGGTCTCCAGCGCCTCGATGGTGGTGATCGGCGCCGCGCCCACCGCCTCCACGGGCGTGATGCAGGACCGGATCGGCTGGCCGTCCATATGCACCGTGCAGGCCCCGCAGAGTGCGGCACCGCAGCCGAATTTGGTGCCGGTCATGCCCAGCACGTCGCGCAGCACCCAAAGCAGCGGCGTGTCGCCGTCGACGTCCACCTGATGGCGGGCGCCGTTGATCGTGATGTCGAAGGCCATGGCTCTTGTTCCCGTTCCGCCTTGTCGTCGTCTCGCCCCCGTCCCGCGCTCATATCCTTGAGGTTATTGCGCCGCCAGCCATGGCGGATGCGGGCCCGGTAGATGAAGAAGATGGCGCGCCGGCGCCAGGGGATTAGGGGCGATTTTCCGATCGGCTTTATGACCGTGGTTCATTAATCCCGGTGAGAGGCGTCACAAGGGGGGCCGATCACAGGCCGGAACGACGACGGCCACGCCCCCCAAGGGGAGCGTGGCCGCGATGTGGTCGTCGGCGTGGCCGGTCAGATGTGCAGGGCGTGGCCCGGTCAGATATGCAAGGCGTGGCCCAGGCCCTTGAGCGCCGCCTCCTGGAAGGCCTCGCCCTGGGTGGGGTGGGCGTGGATGGTGCCGGCGATGTCTTCCAGACGCGCGCCCATTTCGATGGCGAGCGCAAAGGCGGCGGAGAGTTCCGAGACGCCCTGGCCGGTGGCCTGGATGCCCAGCACCAGATTGTTGTCGGCGCGGAACACCACCCGCACGAAGCCCTGCTCGCCCAGCTTCGTCATCGCGCGGCCATTGGCCGTGAACGGGAACTGGGCGGTCTTGACCTCGGTGCCCAGCCGCTTCGCCTCGTCCGGCGACAGGCCGGCGGTCACGATTTCGGGGTCGGTGAAGCAGACCGCCGGGATGCAGCGCTTGTCCCAGACCCGGTTATGGCCGGCGATGATCTCGGCGACCATCTCGCCCTGGGCCATGGCGCGATGGGCCAGCATCGGCTCTCCGGTGACGTCGCCGATGGCATAGATGCCGCGCATCGAGGTCTGGCAGCGCTCGCCCACCGAGATGAAGGGCCCCTGCATGTCGAGCACCAGTTCCTCGATCCCCCAACCGCGCGTGGCCGGGCGGCGGCCGACGGTGACCAGGATCTTGTCGGCCGGCAGGGTGATCTCGTCCCCGCTTTGGGTTTCGACCACGAGACCGTCGCCACCGCGCGACAGGCCGCGCGCTTTGGCACCCGTCAGCACCTCGACGCCCAGCTCTTCCAGCCGCTTCGCGGCCGGCCTGGTCAGCTCGGCATCATAGAGCGGCAGGATGCGCGACTGGCTTTCGACCACAGTCACCTTAGCACCCAGCTTTGCATAGGCGGTGCCGAGTTCGAGGCCGATATAGCCGGCGCCGACCACCACGAAGCGCTCCGGCACCGCCGGCAGGGCCAGCGCCTCGGTCGACGAGATCACCCGGTCGCCGAAGGGCAGGAAGGGCAGTTCCACCGGCTCGGAGCCGGTGGCGATGACCACCGCTTCGGCCTTGATCACCTGAAGCCCGGTTTCGGTTTCGACCTCGACCGTCTTGCCGTCGCGGAAGCGGGCATGGCCCTGAACCACCTTGACCCGCGCCTTCTTGAGCAGGCCCGAGACGCCGCCGGTCAACCGGCCAACGATCTGGTCCTTCCAGGCAACGGTGCGGGCAAGATCGATCTTGGGCGCCGTGGCGGTGATGCCGAGCGGCGAGGTGCCGCCGGCCATGTGCACCAGCTTTTCGAACTCCTCGGCGGCATGGATCAGCGCCTTGGAGGGGATGCAGCCGACATTCAGGCAGGTGCCGCCCGGCTTCTTCGCCTCGACGATCACGGTGTCGACGCCCAGCTGGCCGGCGCGGATCGCGCAGACATAGCCGCCCGGGCCGGCGCCGATCACCAGCAGCTTGCAGGAAATATCCTTCATCGTCTCAGCCCTCGATGAAGATGGTCGCCGGGGTTTCCAGCAGCGACTTGATGCGCTGGACGAAAACGGCGGCATCCCAGCCGTCGATCACCCGATGATCGAAACTGGACGACAGGTTCATCATCTTCCGCGGCACGAAGGCCGAGCCGTCCCAGACCGGGCGGACCATCATCTTGTTGACGCCCACGATGGCGACTTCCGGGTGGTTGATCACCGGGGTGGTGACCACACCGCCCAGCGCGCCGAGCGAGGTGATGGTGATGGTGGAGCCGGTCAGCTCTTCGCGCGTGGCGGTGCCGTTTTTGGCGGCCTCGGCCAGGCGCGAGAGTTCCGCGGCACAGGCCCAGAGATCGCGGGCCTCGGTATGCTTCACCACCGGCACGACCAGGCCCGTGGGGGTCTGGGCCGCGACGCCGATATGCACGCCGCCATGCTGGTGGATGACACCCGCCTGATCGTCATAGCGCGAATTCAGCCGCGGCTGTTCGGCGATCGCCTTCACCATCGCCCGCATCAGGAAGGGCAGAATGGTCAGCTTGGGCCGGTCGGTCCGCTTTTCGGCGTTCAGCTTGCCGCGCAGCTCTTCAAGTGCCGTGACGTCCACCTCCTCCACATAGGTGATGTGGGGGATGCGCGACTTCGACAGCGCCATCTGTTCGGCGATGCGCCGGCGCAGGCCGACCACCTTGATTTCGCTGACGCTGGTATCGGCCACCAGACCGCCGGCGGCGGGGCGCTGATCCTTGCCGGCGAAAAAGCGGTCCAGGTCTTCATGGGTGATGCGGCCGGCCGGGCCGGTGCCGCGCACCTGGCGCAGATCCACCCCGGCCTCGCGCGCCCGGTGGCGCACGGCGGGAGAGGCGATCGGCTTTTCGTGCTCCCCCCGGGGGGCACCCGGGGCCATGGCGACCGTGCCGGCACCCGCGCCGGAACTGGTAATCGGGGGCTTCGCAGCCGGCTGCGGCTTGGGCACGGTCTTCAGCTCGGGCGCCGGCTCCGCCGCCTGGGCCGGGGCGGCCGGCGGGGCGCCGTCATCCTCGTCCGCAGGCTGGTCGGCGGCGGGCCTGGATGCCGCAGCGGCGGGCGCTGCCGCACCGGCGGCGACATTGCCCTCGCCTTCCACCTCCAGCCGGATCAGCGGCGCGCCGACGCTGACCACGTCGCCGATTTCGGCGCCCAGCCACAGCACCTTGCCGTCCACCGGCGAGGGGATTTCGACGGTCGCCTTGTCGGTCATCACCGCGGCCAGGACCGCGTCCTCACGGACGATCTGGCCGACCTCGATATGCCATTCGACCAGCTCGGCCTCGGCGATGCCTTCGCCGACATCGGGCATCTTGATGATATGCTCGCCCATGGGTCAGCTCTCCAGGATCTCTTGAAGGGCACGGCCGACACGCGCGGGGCCGGGGAAATAGTCCCATTCCTGGGCATGCGGATAGGGCGTGTCCCAGCCGGCGATGCGGGTGACCGGCGCCTCCAGATGATGGAAGCAGGTTTCCTGCACCAGGGCGGTGAGTTCCGCACCATAGCCCGAGGTCAGCGTGGCCTCGTGCACCACCAGGCAGCGCCCGGTCTTGCGCACCGAGGCGGTGATGGTGTCGAGGTCGAGCGGTACCAGCGTGCGCAGATCGATGATTTCGGCATCGATGCCGGCATCGGCCGCGGCCGCCTGGGCGACATAGACCATGGTGCCATAGGCGAGCACGGTGACGGCGGCGCCGGGGCGGACGATATTGGCCTTGCCCAGCGGCACGGAATAATGCCCGGCCGGCACCTCGCCCGCCTCGTGCTTCGACCAGGGGGTCACCGGGCGGTCGTGATGGCCGTCGAAGGGGCCGTTATACAGCCGCTTCGGCTCAAGGAAGATCACCGGATCGGGATCTTCCAGTGCCGAGATCAACAGGCCCTTGGCGTCGTGCGGGCTGCACGGCACCACCACCTTCAGCCCGCAGACATGGGTGAAGAGGGCTTCCACGCTCTGGCTGTGGGTCTGGCCGCCGAAAATGCCGCCGCCGGTGGGCATGCGGATCACCAGCGGGCAGGTGAAATCACCATTGGAGCGATAGCGGATGCGCGCCGCTTCCTGGGTGATCTGGTCATAGGCCGGGTACATATAGTCGGCGAACTGGATCTCGACACAGGGGCGCAGGCCATAGGCGGCCATGCCGATCGCCGTGCCGACGATGCCGCTTTCGCTGATCGGCGCGTCGAAGCAGCGGGTCCGGCCGTATTTCTGCTGCAGGCCCTGGGTGCAGCGGAAGACGCCGCCGAAATAGCCGACATCCTCGCCATAGACCACCACCCGGTCGTCGCGGCCCATCATCACGTCGAGCGCGTCGCGGATGGCCTCGATCATCGTCATGCGTGGCATGGGTTCAGACTCCCGCCTGCTGGCGCTGCCGGCGCAGATGGGCCGGCATCTCGGCGAAGACGCCGTCGAACATGTCGCGGGCCGAAGGCTTGGCACCCGCATGCAGCGTGCCGTGGCTTTCGGCTTCCTTCTGGGCGGCGATCACCGTGTCCAGGATTTCGGCCTCGGTCTGCTTGTGGCGGTCTTCCGACCAGACGCCGCGGGTGATCAGATGGTTCTTGAGCCGGATCACCGGGTCGCCCAGCGGCCAGGCGGTGCTTTCGGCCTTGGGCCGATAGGCGGAGGGGTCGTCGGACGTGGAATGCGCCCCCACGCGGTAGGTGACGTATTCGATCAGCGTCGGGCCCAGATTGCGCCGCGCCCGCTCCGCCGCCCATTTGGCGACGGCGTGGACCGCCAGATAGTCGTTGCCGTCGACGCGCAGCGACGGGATGCCGAAGCCCAGGCCGCGGGCGGCGAAGGTGCCCGATCCGCCGCGGGCGATGCCCTGGAAGGTGGAAATGGCCCACTGATTGTTGACCACGTTCAGCACCACCGGCGCCTTGTAGGTGGAGGCGAAGACCAGGGCGGCGTGGAAATCGCTCTCGGCGGTGGAGCCGTCACCGATCCAGGCCGCGGCGATCTTGGTGTCGTTGCGGATGGCCGAGGCCATGGCCCAGCCGACCGCCTGCACGAACTGGGTCGCGAGGTTGCCCGAGATGGTGAAGAAACCGTGCTCGCGCGAGGAATACATCACCGGCAGCTGCCGGCCCTTCAGCGGGTCGCGGGCATTCGAATAGATCTGACACATCATGTCGACCATCGAATAGCCGCCGGCGATCAGCAGCCCCGCCTGCCGGTAGGTGGGGAAGTTCATGTCGCCGTCGACCAGCGCCTTGCGGAAGGCGCAGCTGACCGCCTCCTCGCCCAGATGCTGCATGTAGAACGAGGTCTTGCCCTGGCGCTGGGCGATGAGCATGCGCGCATCGAAGGCGCGCAGCGTCATCATATGGCGCAGCCCGTCGAGCAGCTCGTCATCGGTGAGCGCACCGGCCCAGGGGCCCACGGCCTCGCCATTGCGGTTCAGCACGCGGATGATCGAGAAGGCGAGGTCGCGCATCTGCTCCGGATCGGCATCGACCTCGGGTCTGGGCACGGCCCCGGCTTTGGGAATCTTGACGGTCGAGAAGTCGGGGGTGTCGCCCGGCCGGACCGCCGGCTCGGGCACATGCAGGCTAAGGTGTTCGGATGTGGACATCAGCGTCGAACTTCCCAGACGAGGATGGCATCCCAGACGAAGATGGGGCGCTCCGAGTGGCCAAACTATGACAGCGAATTATCCAGCCTGTCATCCCCGCTCTTTACACCAAGGGTGTCGGCGGCCTGCCGGCGCCTGCAACTCTGGCGGCATTCAGTCGACCGCCCCCAATGCCCGCGACGCGAGTTGCACTGCACCTAGAATGGTTCGGTCGGTGACAGGGTTATAAAATTAGCCAATGAGATCGGCGGCGACAAAAATTCGTCATGAATTGAAGGAGGTCCGATTCCGCCCCCCGGACGGCCACATGCGGCGGCGCGCGTAAAAAAATTTCGCGGACTGGCCGCCGGCCTCAGGAAACCCCGGCCCGGCTGAGACCGGAGGCCAGGGATCCGGGCCCGAACCGCCCGGATCCCGCCCCGCCCGAGGGGACGGCGCCGCTCAGCGCCGCCGCCGGCCGCCGATGAAGCGCCGGGCGGCCGCGACGATGCCCTCGGCATCGATGCCGTAATGGGCATAAAGATCCTCGACCGTGCCGGTCTGGCCGAAATGGTCGACGCCCAGCGCCGCCACCCGGTGGCCGTTGACACCGCCCAGCCAGGCGAGCGTCGCCGGGTGGCCGTCGATCACGGTGACGAGGCCGGCATGATCCGGCACCCGGTCGAGCAGGCGTTCGACATGCGACACCGCCGCGGGCGCGCCCTCGGCGCGCGCCTTTTCCGCCGCGGTCCAGCCGGCATGCAGCCGGTCGGCCGAGGTGACGGCCAGCACCGCGACATTGCGGCGGCTGCCGCCGATCATGCCCGCCGCGGCGATCGCCTCGGTGACGGTGACCCCCTGATAGGCGATCACCACCTCGCAGCCCGGCTCCGGCGCCTTCAGCCAGTAGCCGCCGGCCAGGATACCGGCCGCGAGGGTGTCGTCGATCTCGCGCCGCATCTGCTCCACCGGCCGGGTCGACAGGCGCAGATAGACCGAACCGCCGGCGGCATCGGGCAGGAAGGTGTCGGGGTCGGGGGTCTTTTTGCCGGCGCGCTGCATATGCGCAAAGCCCCAGTCCATGATCACCGCCAGCTCGTCGGCGAAACCGGGCTCGAACGAGGCGAGGCCGTCCTGGCTCATGCCGATCAGCGGCTGGGCGATCGACTGATGCGCCCCGCCCTCGCCCGCCAGCGACACGCCCGAGGGCGTGGCCACGACCATGAAACGGGCATCCTGATAACAGGCGTAATTCAGCGCATCGAGCCCGCGCGAGATGAACGGATCATAAAGCGTGCCGACCGGCAGCAGCCGCTCGCCGAAGAGTTCATGGGTAAGACCGGCGGCCCCCAGCATCAGGAACAGGTTCATCTCGGCGATGCCGAGTTCGATATGCTGGCCCTGGGGCGAGAAATGCCATTTCTGGGTGCTGGGAATGCGCTGGCGCTGGAAGATGTCGGCGATCTCGTCGGCGGCGAACAAGGCCCGGCGGTTCACCCAGCCGCCCAGATTGGTCGACACGGTGACGTCGGGCGAGGTGGTGACGATGCGCCGGGCCAGATCGCTGTCGGTCTTGGCGATCGCGTCCATGATCCGGCCGAACGCCGCCTGGGTGGAGGTGGTGCCGGTGGTGGCGAATTGCGGGCCGATCGGGGCCGCGACCGGCGCCGTCAGCCGGCGGCTTTCGGTGGTGTTGAACGGCACCCGGTCCAGGAAGTCGCGCAGCACCGCCGGGTCGAGGTCCAGCCCTTCGAAGGGGTCCCATTCATGGCCGGCGCGGATGCCCATGGCGTCGCGCAGCGCATGGATCTGCGCCTCGGTCATCTGGCCGGAATGATTGTCCTTGTGCCCGGCGAGCGGCGTGCCCCAGCCCTTGACCGTATAGGCGATGAAGACCGTCGGCCGGTCGTCCCGGATGCCGTGAAAGGCATCGAGCAGGCTTTCCAGGCAGTGGCCGCCCAGATTGGCCATCAGATCGGCCAGTTCGGCATCACTGCGCCGGGCCAGAAGCGCGCTCACCTCGCCCTGATCGCCCAGATCGTCTTCCAGCCGCTCCCGCCAGGCGGCGCCGCCGCGGAACATCAGCGCGGAATAGAGCCCGTTCGGGCAGGCATCGATCCAGGCGCGCAGCTTTTCGCCGCCGGGCTCGGCAAAGGCGGCACGCTGCAGGGCGCCGTATTTCACCGTCACCACCCGCCAGTCGAAGGCCTTGAAGATCGCCTCGATCCGCTCGTACAGCCCCTCGCGCACCACGCCGTCGAGGCTCTGGCGGTTGTAGTCGATCACCCACCAGGTGTTGCGCAGCCCGTGTTTCCAACCTTCCAGCAGGCATTCATAGACATTGCCCTCGTCCAGCTCGGCATCGCCGACCAGCGCGATCATCCGGCCTTCGGGCCGGTCGGTGCGCGCCCAGGATTTGGCGCGGACATAGTCCTGCACCATGGATGCGAAGGCGGTGAAGGCGACGCCCAGCCCGACCGAGCCGGTCGAGATGTCGACATCGTCGGTATCCTTGGTGCGCGAGGGATAGGACTGCGCGCCGCCGAAGCCGCGGAAGGCCTTCAGCTTGTCCAGGCTCTGGCGGCCGAATAGGTATTGGATGGCATGAAAGACCGGGGAGGCATGGGGCTTGACGGCAACCCGGTCTTCGGGCCTGAGCACGTCGAAGTAAAGCGCCGTCATGATCGCGGTCATCGACGCCGAGGACGACTGATGGCCGCCCACCTTGACACCCGAGGCATTGGGCCGGATGTGGTTGGCGTGGTGGATCATCCAGTTCGACAGCCACAGCGCCTTGCGGTTCAGCGCCTCCAGCACGGTCATATGCTGCCCCGCCATCTTCTCTTCCGTCTCGCGCGTCACCATGCCGGTCATGGGCGTTTCACTCCTCCCGTCGCACCGATGGCCTCTGCCACCGAACGCCCTATTCTGCGCCGGGTTGAGCAGCGGTTCTTGCCTATTTTCGGCCCCAAAGACAGACTGCACGCAGTGTTCTGCTAAAAAGGGGCCCCCGCATGGCAGCATCTGCCGAACCCGATCTGGACGCCGTGGACCGGCGGATCCTAAGGGCACTGCAGGAAGACGGCCGCATCACCGTGCAGGCGCTGGCCGAGAAGGTGGGCCTTTCCCCCTCCCCCTGCCTGCGCCGGATCCGGATGATGGAAGAGGCCGGCGTGATCACCGGCTATGCGGCCCTGGTCAACCAGAACGCGGTCGGCCTGCCGGTCTCGGTCTTCGTCTCGATCAAACTGGAACGCCAGCGCGCCCCCGAACTCGACGCCTTCGCCCGCGCCATCACCGCCTGGCCCGAGGTGATGGAATGCTACCTGATGACCGGCGCCCGCGACTTCCTGCTGCGCGTGGTCTGCGCCGACCTCGCGGCTTACGAGGCGTTTCTGAGGGACCGCCTGACCCAGCTGGACGGGGTGGGCTCGATCGAATCGAGTTTTGCGTTGGGGCAGGTGAAGTATTCGCGGGTTTTGCCGGTGGGGTGAGGGGCGGGTGTTGTCGGGGTGAACGCTCTGGTTCTATTCTCGGGGAATGGTCCGGTCTGGGCATAACCCCTGCGCGGGGACCGGGGCGGACGGTCGCTATGTCGCGCCATCAACCGGGTTGCAGTGCCAATGACCACCCCCTCCCACCGCCTGGTTTTCGATCTCCGCGGCCATACGGCACGCGGATGCCAGACAACCCGCAGGCTGGTGATCCTGATCGACGGTGTGGCGGTGTGGCCGGTGCCCGGTGACGAGACCGCCCGGCTCGACATCCAGATCGACGACCTCCTGGCACACCTCACCGACCACTGGCAAACGCTGATGCTGCGGCAGACCTGCCGCCAGCCGTCGCCGACAGGGAGCAGGAAGCGGTTCGCCGCTTCGAAGACACCCACGACATCGCCCGCGCCTTCGGCGGCATCTATGGTCTGCCGCCGTTCTGGATTTTGCGGGCAGGACCGGACTTCGTTGGGGAGACGGGCGGCAGGCATGATCGTGTCCCGAGAATTGGTGTAATACCAATCTGCAATAATCAGAGCCCATGAACCCAGCGCCTCAACCCGATGGACATGATCTTCCACGGCTGTCTGATGAGCTTGTTCCAGGCATGGCAGGACATGGCGATGATCTGGTCGTAGGATTCGAAGATGCGGTTGGACAGCCAGTTGTCGCGCATAAACTGCCAGACATTCTCGACCGGATTGAGTT
>NZ_JBBIAB010000042.1 GCF_039634785.1 Tistrella mobilis
CTTTCGCGCGTGTTCTGCACTGCGGGGATCTCGGCCTCCCGATCGACGGGCCCGGGGGGTGGCCACCCCCCGGGCCCGCTTTCATTATGCACGGCTTCGTCCAACAGGCGGGGATCCAGGTAGGCCTCCACAGGAATGATCGACGACCGCTCGCGACACGGCCCTGTCAGCCTCCTGACGCCCCCGTCCTCCCGGCCGGCGCCCACCATGTCGCCGTCCTTCACGCGGCGGCAAACCTGGATCCCCGCCTACGCGGGGATGACGGTGGAGGGGGTGTGCCGGGGCGGGCAGGGGCGTCGCCGGACATGACCGCCGGGTTCTGAAGGAACGTCGACGCTGCCCACCGCCCCGTCACTGTCTGCCGCCACCGTCGACCACCCCCGCACCGCCTGACCACCACCGCCGCTGTCCGACACCGCCGTTGACCCTGTCCGCACAAAAGAAACACCGTCATCCCCGCGAAGGCGGGGATCCAGGTAGGTCTCCACAGGAATGATCGATGACCGCTCGCGACCACGTTCCCGTCAGCCCCCTGACACCCCCGACCTCCCGGCCGGCGCCCACCATGTCGCCGTCCTCCACACGGCGGCAAACCTGGATCCCCGCCTACGCGGGGATGACGGTGGAGGGGGTGTGCCGGGGCGGGCAGGGGCGTCGCCGGACATGACCGCCGGGTTCTGCGGAAACGTCGATGCTGCCCACCGCCCCGCCATCGTCCGCCACCGCCGTCGATCGTGTCCGTACCGTCCAACCGCCACCGTCCGCCACCACCCCCGCACCGCCCGACCACCACCGCCCCTGTCCGACCCCATCGTCGCCCGTGTCCGCACAAAAGAAACACCGTCATCCCCGCGAAGGCGGGGATCCACCTTCCGTTCTCCCCCTTCCGCTGCCCCGGACCCCCCCGAATGCCGTTTTCCCCCCTCCGCCACCTCGCCGCCGCCCTCTGCCTCACCCTTCTGCCCGCAACCATCCATGCCCGCGAGGTGGTCATTACCACCACCGCCCACGGCATTCCCCATATCCTGGCACCCGATCTGGAAGCGGCGGGGTATGGCGCCGGCTATGCCTATGCCGCCGCCGGCAATGCCTGCCTGCTGGCCGATGCCCTGGTCACGGTGCGGGGGGAGCGGTCGCTGGTTTTCGGCCCGGAGGCCCAGGTCAATCTGGTCGCGGGCCGGGTGTCGAACCTCGTCTCCGACAGCTTTTTCCGGGCCTATCTCGACGATGCCCGCCTCACCATCGCCGATCCGGACGCCGATGCCCTGATCCGTGGCTATGCCGCGGGCTATAATCATTTCCTGGCCGACACCGACCCGCAGGCGCTGCCCGAAGCCTGCCGGGGCGCCGCCTGGGTCACGCCGGCCACCCCCGCCGATCTCCGCCGCCTGCTGGGCGAACGTGCCATTCAGGCGGGCGGCGGCCGCTTCGTCGAGGCGATCGCCACCGCGTCACCCCCTGGCCCCCACCCGGCACCTCAGGCCGCGACCGACCCGCTCGCCCCGCCGCCGACGCTGGCCAGCAACGGCTATGCACTCGGCGGCGATCTCACCGCCGATGGCGGCGGGCTGCTGCTCGGCAACCCGCATTTCCCGTGGGAGGGCGGGCTGCGCTTTTTCGCGCTTCACGTCACCGTCCCGGGCGTGATCGACGTGATGGGCGCGACGCTGGCGCCGATCCCGCTGCCGGCGATCGGCTTCAACGCCCGGTTCGCCTGGACCCACACCGTTTCGACCAGCCAGCGTTTCGTGCTCCACGAACTCCGCCTGGTGCCGGGCGACCCCACCGCCTATCTGGTCGACGGCGTGGCCGAACCCATGGTGCCGCGCGACATCGCCATCCCCGTCCGCGGCACCGACGGCCGGGTCACCACCGTCACCCGAAGGCTGTGGGAAAGCCGTTTCGGTGCCGTGCTCGCCATGCCGGCGCGTGGGCTTCCCTGGACGACCGACACCGCCTGGGCGATCACCGATCCGGAACGCAGCGACAGCCGCCTGGTGGCGCAATGGCTGCGCCTCAGCCAGGCCGGCAGCGTCGCCGAGGCGCAGGCCGCGCTGGTCGCCACCCGCGGCACGCCCTGGATCAACACGCTGATGGCCGATGCCGCGGGTGTCGCCGGCTATGCCGACCTCACCGGCGTGCCGCCGGTGACGGATGCACTTGCCCAAGCCTGCGCCCCCTCGGCCCGGGCGGCGGCGATCGCGGCCGCCGCCCGCATCACCATCCTGGCCGGCGACCGTGCCGCCTGCGCGGTGCCGGGGCTGATGCCGGCCGATCGGATGCCGGTCCGCAACAGCCACAGGTTGTTCATGAACGCAAATGACTCCTATTGGTTGTCGGATCCCGAGGCGCCGCTCACCGGCCTGCCGGCGATTCTGGGCCCGACCGGCGTGCCGCAGCGCCTGCGCACCCGGATGAGCGCCCGCCAGCTCGGCGAACTCACCGGCCGCCCCGGCCCGGCGATTGCGCCCTCGGACCTTGAGGCCATGCTGTTCTCGGAACGCAATCTGGCGGCCGATCTGGCGCTCGATGCCGTGCTCACCAGCTGTGCCGGCCAGCCCGACCTGGCCGAGGCCTGTGCGGTCCTTGCCCGCTGGGACCGGACCAGCGCGCCGGAGGCCCGGGGCGCCGGTCTGTTCCGTCAGCTCTGGCGCCGCCTTGGGGCGGATCCGGGGCGGAATGGCGGTTTCTGGTCGGTTCCCTTCGATCCCGCCCGGCCCTTCGACACCCCGCGCGCGCCGGATGCGCATGACAGGGCGACCGCGGATCTGCTGCGCGGCGCGCTGCGCCAGGCCGTGGCCGATCTCCGGGCCGCCGGCCTCGCCCTCGATGCGCCGCTCGGCGCCTTTCAGCAGCGTCTCGGCATTGCGCTCCGCGGCGGCGACGATGCCGAAGGCATGCTCGACAATCTGGGTCTGGGCCCGCTCGGCCCCGGCGGGTTCGACACCACGTCCCCCTATGGCACCAGCTGGGTGCAGCTGGTCCGCTGGCGCCGCCTGGCCGACGGCAGCACCGAACCGGTCGCCCGCGGCCTGCTGACCTATGGCCAGTCCGCCGACCCTGCCTCCCCCCTCCACACCGACCAGACCCGGCTTTATGCGGCGGGCGAACTGGTCGATCTGCCCTTCACCGCGGCCGCGATCGCCGCAGATCCGGGTCTGACGCAGCAGGTGCTGGATCTGCCCGACTGACCGCTGGTCTAAAAAAAACGTCATCTGCCCTGAAAAAGTCACCCGGCCGACCGTCCTATCCGGGACTGCGAGTGCCAACCAGTCGCAACACGAATGGGCACCCGCAACGGGACACGGGAAGATTGACAAAAAAATGCAGAAGACGGGAGCCGGTTGGACCATGACTGGTCGGAACAGGACAGAGGCACGCGCGCAGACGGCGCGCCGGCGGCGGGCCGAGATCGTGGCGGATGTCGCCCTTGCGGTCGGCATGGCCGGCATGGTGCTGGCCCAGGCCCCGGCGGCGCGCGCGGCCGGGGCCGACGGCGTGCAGCTGGCGCAGGCCGGGCAGGGCTACGACATCCCCGCCCAGTCGCTGACCGGCGCCATCACCAGCTTCGGCCGCCAGTCGGGCCTTCAGGTCACGCTGGATGCCGCCGTCGCGGGCGATCTGCGCTCGCCGGGCGTGCGCGGCAGCTACACGCCCGAAGAGGCGCTGCGCCGCCTGCTCCAGGGCACGGGCGTCACCTATCGCTTTGTCGATGCGCGGACGGTGACGCTGACGCCGGTGGACGGGCAGGGCGCCGCGGTTCTGGATCCGCTGGAAGTGGATGCCAACCGCCAGGTCGAAAGCCCCTTCCGGCCGATCGCCGGCTATGTCGCCACCCGCAACGTCACCGGCAGCAAGTCCGACGTGCCGCTGATCGAAACGCCCCAGACGATTTCGATCGTGGTGCGCGACCAGATCGATGCCCAGGCGGCCCAGACGGTGCCGCAGTCGCTGCGCTACACCTCGGGCATGATGACCGACCGCAACGGCCTGGACGAGCGCGCCGACTTTCTCTATGCCCGCGGTTTCAAGGTCGACAGCTATCTGAACGGCACCCGCTTCCTGGGCGGCACCTGGGCCACCGCCCAGATCGACGCCTATTCGCTGGAACGGATCGAGGTGTTGAAGGGGCCGTCCTCGGTGCTCTACGGCCAGGCCTCGCCCGGCGGCATCGCCAACGGCATCAGCAAGCAGCCGCTCGAAGATCCGGCCGGCGAGGTCCGCCTCCAGTACGGCGAATACAACCGGATGCAGGCCGCCTTCGACCTGACCGGCCCGCTCACCCAGGACAAGGACGTTCTGTTCCGCATCACCGGGCTTGGCCGCAGCGCCGACACCCAGATGGAGCAGACCAAGGAAGAGCGCTACTGGATCAATCCGGCGATCACCTTCCGCCCCAGCGAGGACACCACCCTCACCCTGCTCGGCAGCTATCAGACCGATCCGGCGCTGGGCGGTTATCAGCGCCTGCCGGCCTATGGCACGGTTCTGTTCAATCCGTCGGGCGAGATCCCGACCGATCTCTTCGTCGGCGACCCCACTTTCGACAAGCAGGAGCGCAAGCAGTACTCGCTGAGTTCGCTGTTCGAGCACCGCTTCGACGACACCTTCACCTTCCGACAGAACGCCCGCTTCATGCGGATTGATACCGATTTCGGCTATCTCTACACCGGCAACATCATGTCGCCGACCAGCAGCCTGATCCGGCGCAGCGGCGTGATCGCCGACGAGACCAATGACGGCATCACCGTCGACAACCAGATGCAGGCGAAGTTTGCGACCGGCGACGTCACCCATACGGCGCTGGTCGGCCTGGACTATCAGAACAACCGCAATGACAGTGTCGTCGACTACCTGCTGGCGAATCCGATCGACTATGCCAACCCGAGCTATGGCAATCCGGGGATCGATTTCGACAATCCCTTCTTCCAGCAGAGTTCGTCGCAGCGCTTCGAGCAGACCGGTGTCTATGTCCAGGACCAGATGTCCTATGGCAACTGGCATCTCTCGCTCGGCGGCCGTCACGACTGGCTGGACATCGACACCACCGACCGTCTGTCGAACACCGACAGCAGCCTGACCGAGAAGAAGTTCACCGGCAAGGTCGGCCTGCTCTACCACTTCACCGATATCGGCCTCGCCCCCTATGCCAGCTATTCCGAGGCCTTCGAGCCGATCGCCGGCACCACCACCGACGGCAGGGCGTTCGAGCCGCTGACCTCGCAGCAATACGAGGTGGGCGTGAAATATCAGCCCAAGGGCTGGAACACGCTCTTCACCCTGTCGCTCTACGACATCACCCAGCAGAACGTGGCGACCACCACCACCCGCGAGATCAATGGCGGCACGGTGAACTTCACCGACCAGAGTGGTGAAGTCTCGTCCCAGGGCATCGACTTCGAGATCCGGGCGAGCCCCTTCGACAACTTCAACGTCATCGCCTCTTACGCCTATGTCGATGCCGAGGTCACCAAGGCCGGCAACATCACCGGCACCGAGGGCAAGACCCCGGTCTATGTGCCCGAGCATTCGGGCTCGCTCTGGGCCGATTATCGGTTCCTCGACGGCTATGTCGCGGGCCTCGGCCTCGGGGCCGGCATCCGGGTCAACGGCAAGACCTGGGCCGATGCCATGAACACCGTCGAAGTGCCGGGCTATGCCGTCTACGACGCGGCCGTCAGCTACGACCTCAGCTATCTGAACCCGGATCTGGCCGGCGCGAAGTTCCAGATCAACGCCACCAACCTCACCGACAAGATCTACGTCGCCGACTGCCAGAACCTCACCAACTGCTATTACGGCGCACGCCGGAAGGTCTATGCCACGCTCAGCTACCAGTGGTAATCAGCATCCGCAGAATGCGGCAACCGGCGGTGGTGGGGTTGACCTGCCGCCGTCGGCCGTCGCCTGGACGGGGGCGGTGCCAATGGACCCGGTAATTGAGGGCGCCTTTCAGGCCCGCGGGCTCGGCTTTGCGGTGGGCCGCCGGCAGCTGCTGGCCGATGTCGATCTCGGCATCACCAAGGGGCGGGTGCTGGGGCTGATCGGCCATAACGGCTCGGGCAAGAGCACACTCATGAAGCTGCTCGCCCGCCAGACCGTGCCGACCGCGGGGCAGGTCACGCTCGACGGCCGGCCGCTTTCCGCCTGGGGCGACCGTGCTTTCGGCCGCAAGGTCGCCTATCTGCCCCAGACCCCGCCGGCGGCCGCGGGCATGACGGTGCGCGAACTGGTCCGGCTCGGCCGCTATCCCTGGCACGGCGCGCTCGGCCGC
Source organism: Tistrella mobilis (assembly GCF_039634785.1). Taxonomy (NCBI): domain Bacteria; kingdom Pseudomonadati; phylum Pseudomonadota; class Alphaproteobacteria; order Geminicoccales; family Geminicoccaceae; genus Tistrella; species Tistrella mobilis. The sequence goes on from NZ_JBBIAB010000042.1 coordinate 6,275, forward strand.
TTCAGCCGCCGCGATGCCGAGCGGGTCGATGCGGCGATGGAGGCCACCGACACCACCCGCTATGCCGACCGCATGGTCGACAGCCTGTCGGGCGGCGAGCGTCAGCGGGTCTGGATCGCGATGCTGGTCGCCCAGGACGCCGATTTCATGCTGCTCGACGAGCCGATCTCCGCCCTCGACGTCGCCCATCAGATCGAGGTGCTGGACCTCGTCCACCGCCTTGCCCGCAACGGTGGTACCGGCGGAACAGGGCAGGGGCCGGGCGTCGTCGTCATCCTCCACGACGTCAACATGGCCGCCCGCTTCTGCGACGACATCCTGGCGCTCAAATCCGGCCGCGTCCTGCTCCGCGGCGGCCCCGCCGACCTGATGACCGAAGACGCCCTCGCCCGCATCTACGGCGTCCGCATGGGCATCCTGCCCCACCCCACCGGCGGCCGGCCGGTGGGCTTCGTGTATTGACGGGGATGAAAACGGTGCACCGCCCACCCGACACGACCCGCCCCCGCACCGGCACCCCGCCGCGGTCACACACCGGCCCCGCCACCCCGCCGCCGTCACACACCGGCCCCGCCACCCTGCCGCCGTCACACACCGGCCCCGCCACCCTGCCGCCGTCACACACCGGCCCCGCCACCCTGCCGCCGTCACACACCGGCCCCGCCACCCTGCCGCCGTCACACACCGGCCTCACCACCGTCGTTCCCACACCCACCACCGTCATCCCCGCGAAGGCGGGGATCCACCTTCTTCCCCTCCGCCCGACGACCGCCGCCCACCCTGGCCCCGCCACCCCACCCACGACCACCGCAAAGGTGGATCCCCGCCTCCGCGGGGATGACGGGAGAGGGGGCGGAGAGCGGGGCGGGGCCGTCATGCCGTCCATGACCGCCACGGCAGGCCGCACGACGACCGTGGCCCACCCGGGCACCGACCTCCCTGGCCCCGCCACCCCGCCGCGGTCACACACCGGCCTCACCGCCGCCACCCCGCCGCGGTCGCACACCGGCCTCACCACCGCCACCCCGCCGCGGTCACACACCGGCCTCACCGCCGCCACCCCGCCGCCGTCACACACCGGCCTCACCACCGTCGTTCCCACACCCACCACCGTCATCCCCGCGAAGGCGGGGATCCACCTTCTTCCCCTCCGCCCGACGGCCGTGGCCTACCCTGGCGCCGCCACCCCACCCACGACCACCGCAAAGGTGGATCCCCGCCTCCGCGGGGATGACGGGAGAGGGGGCGGAGAGCGGGGCGGGGCCGTCATGCCGTCCATGACCGCCGCGGCAGGCCGCCCGCCTGCCGCCGGCCTCCCCGAAAAGATGTGCGGCCGGCCATGACCATCACCCGCCGTCATCTCATCGCCGGGCTGGTCTCGGCACCGTTTCTACCGGGGGTAGCCCGGGCGGCGGCGCGTGCGGTCGATCGGCCGCGGCGGATCGTGGCGCTCGACTGGTCGTCGGCCGAGACGTTGATCATGCTCGGCCGGCCGCCGGTGGGCATCGTGCGGGTGCCCGATTATCGGGCCTGGGTGGTGGAGCCGCCCCTGCCCGACGGTATCGCCGATGTCGGCATGCGGCTGGAGCCCAATCTGGAGGTCGTCCAGGCGCTCGCCCCCGATCTGATCCTGATCGCGCCGGGCCTTGAAGCCGTGCGCGCGCGGCTGGAGAGCATCGCCCCCACGCTGCGCCTGCAGGTCTTCACCCCCGGCCGCCCGGCCTTTCCGGCCGCCATCGCCGAAACCCGCCGTCTGGGGCAGCTGCTGGGGCTGGAAGATGCCACCGAGGCCGCGCTCGCCGCGGCCGGGGCGCGCATGGGCCGGGCGCGCGCGCGGCTCGGCCGGTATGACGGCCGTCCGCTCTATGTCGTCAATGTGCTCGACGATCGCCATGTCCGCGTGCTGGGCCGGACCGGTCTCTGGCAGGCGGCCCTCGACCGGCTGGGCCTTGTGAATGCCTGGACCGGCGACAGCGGCCCCTGGGGCATGGCGACCGTCGGGCTGGAGCGGCTGACCGCCGACCCGCAAGCCCGCCTCGTCCATGTCGCCCCCGGCCCCGCGGGCTTCGAAGCCCGCCTCAGAACCAGCCCCCTCTGGCGCCATCTGGACATGATCCGGGCGGGCAGGGTGGTGGGGTTGCCGGCAGTTTTTCCTTTCGGTGCCGTGCCTTGCACCCTGCGCTTCGCCGATTGTCTCAGCCAGGCACTGGCTGTGGAGGCCGGATCATGAGCCTTGCCCTCGATCTGCCGCGCCGGCGTTTCCATCCGGGTCTGCTGGTCCTGCTGCTCGCCCTGCCGGCCCTGGCGCTGGCCCTGCTGCGGCTGGATCTCACTTTGGCCCCCGGCGCCTGGTGGCCGGCGATCCTTGGCCCCGAGGCCGGGATGGGGGCGGGCGCCGACGTCGATATGGCACAACTGCTGGTCCATTATTCGATGCTTCCGCGTGTGGCGGTGTCGCTGCTCGCGGGCGCCGCACTGGGCCTCGCCGGTGCCGTCTTCCAGCAGGTGTTGCGCAACCCGATCGCCTCGCCGATGACGCTGGGTGTGGCCGCCGGTGCGCGGCTGGCGCTTACCCTTGCCACGCTCTGGGCGCCGGCGCTGGTTGCGGTCGATGCCGCCGGCCAGGCGGGGTGGGGCGGCTCGGGCCGCGAGCTGGTCGCGGTGGCGGGCGGCGGCCTCGCCACGCTGGCGGTTTTCGGCCTGGCCGCCCGCCGCGGCCTGTCGCCGGTGTCGCTGATCCTGGCCGGCATGATCGTCAGCCTGTATTGCGGCGCGCTGGGGGCGGCACTCACCCTGCTATACGAACCCTATCTGACGGCGCTGTTCATCTGGGGCGGCGGTTCGCTGGTTCAGCAGGACTGGCAGACGACCCTCTGGCTGCTGCCGCGTCTGGCAGTCTGCGCGGTGCTCATCGCCGCCATGATCCGCCCGCTCACCCTGTTCGAGCTGGATGACGAGGGGGCCGCCGCCCTTGGCCTGTCGCTCGGCCGGGTGCGCTTCCTGGCCCTGCTGCTGGCCGTGGCGCTTGCCGGTTTCGTGGTCGCGGCCGTGGGCGTCATCGGCTTCGTCGGCCTCGCCTCCCCGGCGCTCGCCCGGCTGGCCGGCGCCCGCCGCGTGCGCGACCGGCTGCTCTGGGCGCCGCTGATCGGGGCGGCGCTGCTCTGTCTCACCGATCAGCTGGTCTGGTTTCTGGGCGAACAGCTGCCGACCGGCGCCGTCACCGCTTTGCTCGGCGCGCCCTTGCTGCTCTGGATGCTGCCGCGGCTGGCGCTCGGCGGCCGCCCCGAAACCCCGCCGATGGCCGCCGAACCCGGCCGCGCCCCGGGCTTTCTGCCGGCCGCGATCATCGGCCTCGGCATTCTGGCCCTGCTGGTCGTGGTGGCGCTGGCCCTCGGCCGCGCGCCCTCGGGCACGGTCACGGGGCAGTCCGTCTGGCTCTGGAGCGATCCGCTGACCTCCGACATGCTGCGCTGGCGCTGGCCGCGGGTGCTGGCCGCCGTCACCGCCGGGGCGGCCATGGCCGCGGCCGGCTGTCTGATGCAGCGCTTCACCGGCAATGCCATGGCCAGCCCCGAAGTGCTCGGCATTTCGGGCGGCGCCGCCATCGCCACGGTGCTGGCCGGCTTCCTGCTGCCGGTGGTCGACCGGCCGGCGCAGATCCTGGCCAGTGCCGCCGGTGCCGTGCTCACCCTGCTGTTCATCATCCGCCTGGCCCGCCGTTCGGGCTTCGGGCCCGAACGCGTGCTGCTGGCCGGCGTCGCCATGGGGGCGCTGTTCGATGCGGTGGTCGTCGCCATGCTCGCCACCGGCGATCCCCGCGCCACCCAGCTGCTGGCCTGGATGGTGGGGTCCACCTATGTCGTCGGCCCGGCCGATGCCGTCGCCACCGTCTTCGTCGTTACGGCCCTGCTTGCGCTCGCGCCGCTTGCCGCGCGCTGGCTCGACATCCTGCCGCTCGGCACCGCCACCGCCCGGGCGCTGGGTGTCCCGCTTCATGCCGCCCGGCTGGTGGTGCTGCTGATCGCGGCCGCACTCTCGGCCGCGGCCACGCTGGTGATCGGCCCGTTGAGTTTTGTGGGGCTGATCGCCCCGCATATCGCCCGTCTCGCCGGTTTCCGCCGGGTTCTGCCCCAGCTTGCCGCCGCCGTGATCATCGGCGCCGCCATTCTGGTCGGGGCCGACTGGCTGGGCCGGACCCTGTTGTTCCCGCGCCAGATGCCGGCCGGCCTGCTCGCCGCCCTGGTCGGCGGTCCGTATTTCATGTGGCTGTTGTGGCGCCGCGCCTGACCGGCGCCACAGCCCCAGACCGCGGGCCAAACCCCGAAAGGACCTGTCCCGGATGTTTGCCGAACTGCTGCGGATCCTGAAGCCGTTCTGGCCGCTCGCCCTGGTTTCCACCCTGATGGGCACGGCCAGCGGCTTCGCCACCACCGCGCTGCTCGCCACCATCAATGATGCACTTCACACCGATGGCGGCGCCACCACCGCGCTCCTGCTGATCTTCGCCGGCCTCGCCGTCCTCACTCTGGTGGGCGAGACGGTGTCGGATATCGGCAACAGCCTGGTCGGCCAGCGGGTGGTCGCCCGGCTGCGCCATGATCTCTGTGCCCGCATCCTGACCGCACCGGTGGCGGAGCTTGAACGCTATCGCCTGCATCGCCTGACCGCCGTCCTCAACCAGGACGTCGACACCATCACCCAGTTCACCTTCAACTTCTCGGGCTTTGCGATCTCCATCGCCATCGCGCTCGGCTGTTTCGCCTATCTGGCGGTGCTCTCGCCGCTGATGTTCCTGATTGCGCTGGTGGCGATCATCCTGGGCACCGCCGGCCACACCTATGCCCGCCGCAACGGCTTTCTGGGCTTCGCCGCGGCGCGCGAGGCCGAAGACGAGCTTCAGAAGCAGTATCGCGCCATCACCGAGGGCGCCAAGGAACTGCGCATCAACCGCCGCCGCCGGGCGGAGATGTACAATGTGCAGCTCGACCGCACCATCTCGTCGATCCGCGATCTGCGCATGCGGGCGGTCAGGATCTTCTGCACCGCCAATGCCTTCGGCTCGGCGCTGTTCTTCGTGGTCATCGGGCTGATGCTCGCCATTCAGTCGATGTCGCCTTCGGCCGATCAGAAGGTGATCAGCGGTTTCGTCCTGGTCCTGCTTTACGTCAAGGGCCCGATCGAGGGCATCGTCGCCATGCTGCCGCTGCTGGGCCGCGCCCAGGTCTCGCTGCGCCGCATCGCCGATCTGCGCGCCCGCTTCTCGGAAGCGGAGCCGCATCTGCCGCTCACCGACCGTGCCACCGCTCTGGAACCGCTGGAGCGGCTGGACCTGTCCGGCGCCCGTTTCGCCTTCCCGGCGCCCGAAGGCGGCACCGCCTTTGAACTCGGCCCCATCGATCTCACCATCCGCCGCGGCGAGATCGTGTTCATCACCGGCGAAAATGGCGGCGGCAAGACCACGCTGATCAAGCTGTTGCTGGGCCTGTACGAACCGGTGGCGGGGGAGGTGCGTTATAACGGCCGGCCGCTGACGCCCGAGCTGCGCGACGATTACCGCCAGATGTTTTCGACCATCTTCACCGACTACTACCTCTTCGACGATCTGAACCTGCCCGACGGCGTGCTGCCCGATGAGGCGCGGCGCTATCTCGAAGAGCTTGAAATCGCCCACAAGGTCTCGGTCAAGGACGGGCGGTTCACCACCACCGATCTGTCCACCGGTCAGCGCAAGCGCCTGGCCCTGGTTCATGCCTGGCTGGAGGGCCGGCCGGTGCTGGTCTTCGACGAATGGGCGGCCGATCAGGACCCGGAATTCCGCAGGATCTTCTATACCGAGCTGCTGCCGGCGCTGAAGGCCCAGGGCCGCACGATCATCGCCATCTCTCATGACGACCGCTATTTCCACATCGCCGACCGCCATATCCGCATGCAGGGCGGCCGGGTGATCGCGGCCGACGGGCCGGACCAGGATGCACCGGAGCAGGGGGCACCACAGGCAGAGCCGCGCCCGGCCCGGGCCGGCTGATCTCCCGCCTTACAAAAACGAAGCAGGGCAGGGGGTTCTGCGAACACCCTGCCCTGATATCTGAACCCGAAAGACCGGTGCCGTCACTGCCCCGGCAGGATGACCGGCTGATGCGTGCCCGGCGGCTGGGTGTCCTGAATGCCGTTATCGGTATTCCAGGCCCGGCCGCCGCCGGCCACCTGCTCCAGCGCCTCGTCGCTCAACTCGTCCTCGGCCGGCAGCACGATATGCAGATGGGCGGGCGTGTCTTCCAGCACCGAAATCGTCAGCCCGGCCGGGATCTCCATCCCGAACAGCGCCGTCAGCGCGGCATGCGGGGCGGCCTTCAGCCGGTCGCGGAAGCCGGCATCCTCTTGCGCCCGGGCAATGATCTGCCGCAGGGCGTCGTCACGATCGATCACGCATCATCTCCTTATGGGCCAAAGCGCGCGTGGGGGGGAGTCTGGTGGGCGGGCGTCAATCGCCGTGCCCGAAAGTGCGCGAGGTGATGCCCGAACCCGGCGTCTTGTCCGCACCGCCGTTCCATGCCCCGCCGCCGCCGGCCACCTGCTCCAGCGCCTCGTCGCTCAGCGTCTCATCGGTGGGCAGCACGATATGCAGATGGGTGGGCGTGTCTTCCAGCACCGAAATCGTCAGCCCGGCCGGGATCTCCATCCCGAACAGCGCCGTCAGCGCGGCATGCGGGGCGGCCTTCAGCTGATCCCGGAACCCGGCATCTTCCTGCGCCCGGGCGATGATCCGCCGCAGGGCCTCGTCATGATCGATCATGGGGACTCTCCATTGATCGGTTGTGAAACGCATATCGGTGTTGGCCGGCATGAAGGGGGAAGGTGGATCCCCACCTTCGCGGGGATGACGGTGGTGGGTGTGGGGCAGACCTGGGCGAGGGGCGCGCCTGACATGACCTGGCATGGCACACGGCGCCCCTGTCTGGTTCTCCCTTGGCCAACCTCTGCACACCCCCTATACCGTCATCCCCGCGCAGGCGGGGATCCAGGTTCGTCCCCCCATCAAGAAGGCCGCACATTCCGGATCCGGCGGTGATGGCCGACATGGCCGTCCGCGCTGCTGGCCGACCGTTCATTTTCGTGGACACCAACCTGGATCCCCGCCTTCGCGGGGATGACGGTGGTGGGTGTGGGGCAGACCTGGGCGAGGGGCGCGCCTGACATGACCTGGCATGGCACACGGCGCCCCTGTCCGGCCCTTCCTTGGCCAACCTCTGCACACCCTCTCTACCGTCATCCCCGCGAAGGCGGGGATCCAGGTTCGTCCCCCCATAAAGAACGCCGCGCATTCCGGATCCGGCTGTGATGGCCGACATGGCCGTCCGCGCTGCTGGCCGACCGTTCATTCTCGTGGACACCAACCTGGATCCCCGCCTTCGCGGGGATGACGGTGGTGGGGCGGGGTGGAGCTGGGCAAGGGGCGCGCCTGACATGACCGGCCAATGGCACATGGCGCCCCTGTCCGGCCCTCCCTTGGCCAACCTCTGCACACCCCCTATACCGTCATCCCCGCGGAGGCGGGGATCCAGGTTCGTCCCCCCATAAAGAACGCCGCGCATTCCGGATCCGGCGGTGATGGCCGACATGGCCGTCCGCGCAGCTGGTCGACCGTTCATTCTCGTGGGCACCAACCTGGATCCCCGCCTTTCGCGGGGATGACGGTGGTGGGGGCGGGAGTGACGGTGGCGTCGTCAGCGCGTGACAGCAGCATGGTGGCCCGGCACGCCGTTTCCGCCCCGCCCCTGCCTCGACCCGGCCCGGCGCAACCGCAGACCGTTGTCACCCGCCACCCAGGCGTGGCCCGTTCGCCAGGATGCCGCCCCTGGCCGTGTCGATCGTGCCATTGCTATTCGGATTATCGACGCCCGACGGAGTGCTGCCGCCGGCCACCATCTCCAATGCCTCGTCCTCCAACGCCCCGTCGCTCGGCCTGTCGGCGGCGGGCAGCACGATGTGCAGATGGGTCGGCGTGTCTTCCAGCACCGACAGGGTCGTCGTGGCGGGGATCTCGATGCCCGGAAGCGATGCAACCGCCGCGCGCGGGTCGGCCTTCAGCTGATGCCGGAAGCCGGCATCCTCCTGCGCCCGGGCGATGATCCGCCGCAGGGCCTCGTTATAGTCGATCATCGGGAACCTCGTTTTGAGTCAGGCGTCGTTCCAGCCGGCCAACAGACTGCCGCCCGAAGCGGCGCTTGGCCCCGTCGGGGACCAGCTCACCCCGGCGCCGCCGGCGACCGCGTCCAGATCTGCATCCGAAAGTTGATCATTTTCCGCCGGCAACACGATGTGCAGATGTGTCGGGCTGTCCTCGACCACCGTCACCGACACCACCGAAGGGATCTTGATGCCCAGAAGCGACGCAACCGCTGCGCGTGGCTCGGCCTTCAGCTGATCCCGGAAGCCGGCATCCTCCTGCGCCCGGGTGATGATCCGCCGCAGGGCCTCGTCGTGATCGATCATCGGGATGCCCTTTCGATGGGAGACCGTGAACAGCATGCCCGGATGCGCGGGTCCTGCCGGCCGGGCGTCAACTGTCGACCCCGAAGGTGGTCCAGCGGGGATCGCCGGCGTCCGGGGGCGGCGGGGGGGAATCCATCGTTCGTTGGAAGGGGTGCCAGGCACCGCCGGCCACCATCTCCAATGCCGCGTCCTCCAACGCCCCGTCGTTCAGCCTGTCGTCGGCGGGCAGCACGATATGCAGATGGGTCGGCGTGTCTTCCAGCACCGACACGGTCATGACCGACGGGATCTCTATCCCCAGCAGCGTTTTCAGGGCCGCGCGGGGGTCGGCCTTCAACTGGTCCCGGAAGCCGGCATCTTCCTGCGCCCGGGCCACGATCTGCCGCAGGGCCTCGTCATGATGGATCATGGGGAAGGTCTTTCGATTGGTGTTGAACCGGGCGGTTCAGGCTTCGTCCCAACCCATCGGCCGCCCGCCTGATGCCGAGGTCGGCCCGGTGTTGAAGAAGTCCCGGGCGATGCCCCAGTTCACCCCGGCACCGCCGGCGACCGCCTCCAGATCTGCATCTGAAAGTTGATCATTTTCCGCCGGCAACACGATGTGCAGATGTGTCGGGCTGTCCTCGACCACGGTCACCGATACCGCTGAAGGGATCTCGATGCCCAGAAGCGATGCAACCGCTGCGCGTGGGTCGGCAACCAGCGCCGCCCGAAATGCCGGGTCCTCCGCGGCCTTGGCGACGATTTTCCGGTGGGCCTCGTCATGGCTGATCATGTGTCACGCCTCGTCAGTTTCCGTCGTGTCCTGCAATACTCTGGCAAGGCGCAACGCGGCTGTCGAACATACAGCAGGGCGAATATCAACCACGATTGATGCAACCCCGCACCGTCAGCCGGGCCGGTTCCAGCCGCTCATGCGGGCGGCCATCTCCTCCAGTGCCTCGTCGGTCAGGTCGTTTTCGGGCAGCACGATATGCACGCGCCGGGGCGCGTCCTGCAGGATTTCGATCTCCAGATCGGGCGGCAGATCCACCCCGAACATGGCTTCCAGCGTGGCATGGGGGGCGATTTTCAGGCTGTGGCGAAACACGGGATCGCGGGCGGCGCGGTCGGAAATCCGGCGCACGGCCTCCTGGCGGCTGATCATGCGGTGGTGGTCCTGTCGATGTCGTCTCAAAAACCGGCTGGTCGTCAATATCGTCCGCAGACCGCGCGGATCCAGGCTGCACGGAGCCGGGCAGATCCCAAGCGGTGAAGACCGGCACGATACCGGCGGGTCGGCGGCGGATTGTTGCAATATGCGGCAACACCGTCGAGATCGACATAGGCGCCAGATCAACGATCATTCATGGAATGGGCAGGTTCAGCCGCGCGTCCGCCATCTGGCCCTGGCGTCGCAGTTCGATATCCCCTCGCCTCTGGTGGCATTATGAAAGTCGATAATAGATGATTATCGGACTTTAATGATGAATCATGCGAACGGCTGAACCACGGCAGGACAGCAGACCCGCCAGAACCTCACCCAATCACCTTTCATACATGGCATCCTTGCCGACACGCGCGGGGCTTTCGGCCGCACGGGCACCATCCCACACAACAAACATGAGAATTTGCCGCCATGACCATCCGAACCGGCCAATGCCTCTGTGGGCAGGCGAGATTGGCCACCGAGGGTGAGCCGATCCGCATCGGCATCTGCCATTGTACGGATTGTCGGAAAGAAAGCGGCTCGGCCTTCACATTCTACGCCGTCTGGCCGTCAGATCGGGTGCGCCACACCGGCCGGATCACCGAACACCGCGGCCAGCATTTCTGTCCACACTGCGGCGCGCGACTTTTCGGCCGGGATGGTGACGAAACCGAGGTCAAGGCGGGCATTCTCTCCGATGCCCCGACCGGACTGGTGCCCGGCTACGAACTCTGGGTCAAACGCCGCGAACCCTGGCTCCGCCCGATCCCCGGCGCCGAACAGTTCCAGGAAAACCGGCGCCGCCGCGACTGACCGGCCGGCCGGGCCGCCCCGGCGCGTGCGACGTCCTCTGGCCGGAAAGCCGGCCGGGTCCCTGCCTCCGCGGGGATGATGGCGGAGGGGAAGATCCGTGACCGGGCCGGTCTGCACCGGACAGCCAGCCGCCGGCATTCTGCACAAGCTCTCCACGGTCACGCCCGGCTCCGCGGTATAGCGGCGGCAAGGGGGGGGGGTGTCTCCGGCACCGGTCGGCGCCCGACCACCACTGTTTCAATCCTCCCCCCCGGAAAGGATGCCCCCTCAACACCGTGAGTACCGCCGGAAGACAGGGGGCGTGCGGCCCCTTCAGCACGCGGACCAGGCTTGCGGGGGCACGTCCGGGGTGTCAGGGCGTCAGCAGAAAGAGCCCCGTGGCCGCACTCTTCCCAAAGATACCGCCTGAAATCGGCCGTACAGGTTCGATAATCGCTGGGGCGCGTGGCGGAGGTCTGGGCATGGGCCCGGGCCGGCGGCTCCTTGGGGCAGCGCAGGCTGGCCTGCCTTCTGGTGCCGGGCGCCGTTGGTCAGCCCGGGCTGGTGGCCTGGATTGTGCGGGTTCCCTGTCGACAGGCTCGAACCAAGCGAAGTTCGTATAACGAACAAATCTCCGCATATTTTGCGCCGTTCCTCCTGCCTGGCTGGCTCGGGCGCGGTAAGGTCGTGGCGGGATATGCTCCTACGGTGTTCGTTCCGCGAACTGTGGGGCGCATCTCACCGGTCAAAGACCGATAAAATGCGGCCACAAAAAAGAAGCGGCGCCGCCCCCTGTGGGGCGGCGCCGTGCGGGTGGTCAGGCCGGGCGTTGCCGCACGGCCGGGTGGGTGGCCCAGCTCGACGGGACCTCGATGTCCATGTCCAGCAGGATCTGGCCGAAGCCCTTGCCCAGCGGGTCGTTGCGCATCGATGCCATGCCGCCGCCGCCCAGCGCGCGGGTCAGCAGGAAGTTCATGGCATGCACCCCCGGCACGTCGAACCGGGTCACGCTGCCATCTGTGGCCATCAGATGCGCAAACCAGGCCTGGACTTTTTCGGGCGTCACCTGCCGGCGCAGCCAGGGCAGGAAATCCGGGTGGCGGGCGATCAGGCCGATATTCGAGCTGTCGCCCTTGTCGCCCGATCGGGCCCAGGCCACCGAATACAGCGGCAGCGCTATAGTCGATTCGGCTATTTCCGCGCCAACAATAGCCAGATCGGCTATTTCCGACGAATCGCCGGCTGAACGGCCGGTTTTCTGCGCGGCGGTTTTAGCCGTTTCGGCTATTTCCTGGCCGTTATCGATAGCCGGATCGGCTATCAGTCCAGTCCCGATCGCCTGCGCCGGCATGCCATCCGACGGTATCCGGATAGGCATGACATCATCACCGAGCGTGACGGTGACCGCCACATCGCGTTTCGGCATAAGAAACGAGAACAGCCGGACCACCGGCGAGGCCTTGGGCCGGCCCCCGGCGCCGGTGGTGCCGGGCGACCACGAGGTGCCGGCCGGGGCGATCTCGCGGGCGAAGATGCCCAGCGCCTTGCGGTCGTCGTGGCTTGCAGACAACCGCATGACAACCTCGCGCGCGCCACCTGCCCGGGCATGCGGGCCATACATCGATTCGGCGCCCAGGATCTCGGTGCAGGTCGCCCGGTAATCGGCCAGATTGGCCTGGCGGAACATCGCCCGGGTCCGGGCCAGAATCGCATCGGCGGTGCGCTGCGCCTTGGCGGCGGCATCGATGCCGATGATGGTCAGCTGGGCCACCGCGCGCCAGCCATCCATATAGGTGGCCGAGGCCTTATAGCTGTCGGTCGGCGCGCGACCGCGTGTTCCCTGCACACGCACGCGGTCGGGACCGACCGCCTCCATCGTCACCGCGGTGAAGTCGCAGATCACATCCGGCAGCATATAGGCCGCCGGGTCGCCCACCTCGTACAGCATCTGTTCGGCAACCACCGCCGGCACCACCAGCCCGCCGGTGCCCTGGGGCTTGGTCACCACGAAGCTGCCATCGGCCGCGCATTCGGCGATCGGATAGCCGATATCCGCCCAGTCGGGCACCAGATCCCAGTCGGTGTGCAGGCCGCCGGTGGCCTGGCAGCCGCATTCCAGGATATGCCCGACCAGGCTGCCGGCCGCCAGACGATCGTAGTCGTCCGCCGCCCAGCCGAATTCGTGCATCAGCGCCCCCAGCGCCAGCGCGCTGTCGGCCGAGCGGCCGGTGATCACCACATCGGCGCCGGCATCCAGCGCCGCCTTCACCGGCAGGGCGCCCAGATAGGCATTGGCGCTCATCAGTTTTTCGGGCAGGGCGGCGCCGGTGAACATCTCGGTCACCCCGGCCGACCGCAGATCGTCCAGCTTGCCCAGCAGGTCGTCGCCTTCGACGATCGCGATCTTCAGGCTGACGCCGGCCTCGTCGGCAAGCCTGGTCAATGCGGCGGCGCAGGCCCGCGGATTGACCCCGCCGGCATTGCTCAACACCTTGATTTTCCTGGCCGCGACGTCTTTGATCACCGCCCGCATCGCCACCTCGACGAAGTCGGTGGCATAGCCCTGATCCGGCGCTTTCGCCCGCATCGAGGCCAGAATCGACATGGTCAGCTCGGCCAGATAGTCGAAGACCAGATAGTCGATATCGGCCCGCCGGACCAGCTGCGGCGCGCCCACGGCGCTGTCGCCCCAGAAGCCCGAGGCTCCGCCGATCCGCACGATCCTGTCGCTTGTATGAATTCCACTCATCGGGCCGTCTCCTGATAGGATGTTTGGCCTGATAGCCGGGAGAGGGTCGCCGCGTTGCGCTCGAAGGATGATCTTCGTGCATGAGATTGGCGCCCTCGCC
>NZ_JBBIAB010000043.1 GCF_039634785.1 Tistrella mobilis
CGAACGGACCTTCGGATGGCTCGGCCGCTGCCGCAGGCTGGCCAAAGACTTCGAGAACCTCTCACGGATGGCTTTGGCATTCCTCCGCCTCGCGATGATCCGGATCATGATGCGCAGAATCACAAGGAGCCGGAAATCATAGATAACTTCTCGGACGGACTCTGAGTGCTGCCGCCCGCGCCAAAAAAAAACCGCGCCGCGGGAGACAAGAACCCGGCAGGCGCGGTGAAGGATCGCACAGGGAAAGTGCGGGCAAGGAGACGACCATGACGAGCCGAAGGTCCGATGACCCGGTCCGTCCCGATGTCTGGATCACATTACCGCCGCACTGCTTAACGAGGCGTGAACTCCCGCAGGATTTTCGCGGGCCCCGACAGAAATCTGCATGATGTGTCGCAGATCGGCGCTCCGCGACGTGCAACGGGTCTGTGTCCTTTTCGGGGCGCGCGTCAGGGTCTTGCGGGTTCTTCTTGCCTGTCTTTCGCCTGCAACAGCAGGTCCCGCGGGGTGATATCCCTCCCGCGGGCGAAAAACATTGCCGGAAGATGTCCACCGGGTGTCAGCGCCGGGGCCTTGGCGGGCCCCGGCGGCCGGCATCCGATCCGTGGCCGGGGTGACCACAAAACGCCACCTGGACCTTCGCCCCCCATCGACCCATATCACTTCAACGACGCGGCGCACGGAACAGAGACCGCAGCCGCCGGAGTGTCATCGGTCAACACAGCCGACGGGGGATGCATCATGTCGCATGTCACCGCAAGTATCGGGAATCTTCCCTACGCCGTCTCGATTTCGACCGGAAACCATCGCCTGGCGTCCGACGAGCCCGTGGTCATGGGCGGGGGTGATCATGGCCCCACACCACACGATCTTCTGTTGTCGGGCCTTGCATCCTGCACGCTGATCACGCTCAAAATGTATGCGCATCACAAGCACTGGCCGCTGCTGGCGCTCGACGTGGAGTTGAGCTTCATCCGCGATGAAGCCGCAGAAGATGCAGTGACGGTGGAGCGGGTGATCACGCTGCACGGGCCGCTTTCCGATGCCGCCCGCGACGAACTCGCCGATCTGGCCGAACGCACGCCGGTCACGCTTCGTCTGAAGCCGGGCCTGCCGATCCACACCATCTTCCGTCAGGCGGCGGCGCCGGCGATGGCGGAAGCCTGAGCCTCCGCCAGCCGGCGCCCCCTGCTTCCGTCATCCCTCGCAGCCGGCGGCCTCAGGCCGCCGCCACCGCCCGCAGGAAGCCGTCCACCGTGCTGCGCAGCCGGGTGGAGCGTTCCGACAGCGTCCGCGCCGTGCTCAACACCTGCGCCGAGCCCGACGCGGTGGCCTCTGCCGCCATGGTCACCCCGCCGATCGTGTCGGTCACCTCCTGGGTGCCGCGGGCGGCCTTGTCGGCATTGCGGCCGATTTCGGCGGTGGCGGCAGACTGCTGCTGCACCGCGGCCGACACCGCGCTCGACATGCCCTGCACCCGGTGCACCACCTCGGCCATCCGGCCCACGGCATCCAGCGCCGCGCCGATGCTGCCATGCATGTGCTCCACCCGGCCGCGGATATCGCCGGTGGCCCGTGCGGTCTGGGTCGCCAGGCCCTTCACTTCCGATGCCACCACGGCAAAGCCCTTGCCGGCCTCTCCGGCGCGCGCCGCCTCGATGGTCGCGTTCAGCGCCAGCAGATTGGTGTGGTTGGCGATCTCTTCGATCAGCGCAATCACCTGGGCGATGTCGTTGCCGGCGCGGTCCAGCTCGCCACCCAGGGTCTTCACGCGCTCGACCTCGCTGCTGGCATCGCTTGCAACGCCACGCGCGGTCTCCATCTGCCGGGCCACTTCCGAAACGGTTGCAGTCAGCTCTTCGGTCGCAGCCGCCACTGCCTGAACATTGGCCGAGGCCTGCCCGGCCGAACTGCCCACGGTGGAAGCCTGGCGCGAGGTCTCTTCCGAGCTCGACGACAGCAGCTGTGCGGTCGCCTCCAGCTCCACGGCCGAACTGCTCATCACCGCCAGCATCTCGGCCACTTCATGGTCGAAATCGCGGATCAGCTGCGCCACCTCGGCGGCGCGGCGTTCGCGGGCCGCCACCTGGGCCGCCTCGGCCTCCAGCAGCCGGCGGCGTTCCTGGGCATTGTCGCGGAAGACCAGCATGGCGCGGGCCACGTCGCCGATTTCGTCGCGGCGATCGGTGCCCTGAACCTCGGCATCCAGATCGTCCGCCGCCAGCCCGTTCAGCCGCCGCACGGTGCGCTGCAGGGGGCGCGCGATGGTTGCGATCGCGATCAGGAAGCCGGCGGCCAGGCCGATCAGCGTGCCGGCGATGGCCGTCGCCACGATCTCCGTCTCGGTTTCGGTGCCCAGCGTCCGGGCCTCGTCGGCAACCGCATGCGCCCGGGCCTCGATATCCTCGACGAGATGTGCCACCTCGTCGGACAGGGCATGGGCGGTGGCGCGGCCCCGCTCCACTTCTTCCACCACCGCCCGCTGGGCGGCGTCGATCTCGCGGCCCTCATGGCTGCGCGCCACCTCCAGGGCGTGACGGACTTCCCCGATATAGGCTTCGAAATGCTGTTCGATCAGCGCGATGCGCGGCAGATCGCCGGGTTCGGCATGATGGGTCATGTCCTCCATCAGCTCGCGGAAGCGCAGCACGCTCTCCTCGATCTCGGCGGTTGCCGCGGCCAGCTCGCGCGGATCGGCCGCCAGCCGGTATTCGGCGCGGCGGATATCGCTGATCGCCTTGGTCGCCAGCGTGCCGTCCAGCACCTCCATCCCCGCTTCTTCAACCCGGGTGGTCGCATCGATGCAGACCACCAGCCCGCGATAAGACACCACCGATATCGCCGCCGTTACGGCCGACATCAGAAGAACGATCGATGCCACCTTGTGGGTCATCTTCAGGTTGGAAACAAATCTGTTCAGCATGGCAGGCGCCGCCGTCTTTTTGTGGGAAGCTGGCGCCAGTATCCCGGTTTCCGTTTAATCAAGTGTAAAAACCGACGTGCGAAATATTGGTGGTGGACGCCTTTTTTACACCAATCATCATGGATGATATATGTGTGCTTTAATCTTCTCAGCCGCGAATCAGTCGCGTGATCACCCGGTCGAGTGTCTGGAGAAAATTGGACCGGTCACGCTGGGTCATCGGCTTCGGGCCCTTCAGCCCGCCCTGATCGGCGCCGGCGCGCAGATCGGCCATCAGCGCCCGCATCGCCAGCGCCTGGCCGATATTGGCCCGGCTGAATTCGCGGCCATCGGGCGCCACCACCGCCGCCCCGGCGTCCAGGCAGCGCGCGGCCAGCTGGATATCGGCGGTGATCACCACATCGCCGGGCGTGACATCGGCGACGATCCGGTCATCCGCGGCATCGAAGCCGTCGCCGACGGTCACCAGTTCCACCCTCGGGTCCTGCGGCACGTTCAGCCAGGCATTGGCCACCACGCGCACCTTCAGCGACAGGCGCTGCGCCACCTTGTAGGTTTCGGCCTTCACCGGGCAGGCATCG
The DNA here is from genome assembly GCF_039634785.1 of Tistrella mobilis. Taxonomy (NCBI): domain Bacteria; kingdom Pseudomonadati; phylum Pseudomonadota; class Alphaproteobacteria; order Geminicoccales; family Geminicoccaceae; genus Tistrella; species Tistrella mobilis. The sequence continues at coordinate 3,505 of NZ_JBBIAB010000043.1, forward strand.
GCATCGATATGGATCACGGGTGGGGTCATGGGGCGGCAGTCTGCCCTGATCCGGCCTCGGATGCCAGCGCCGCGGCGCTGGCCGTCTGGCCGCCAGCACTCATCCCCGCACCCGCTCGGTCGCCTCGAACTGGCGGGCGGCATCCAGCAGCACCGGCAGATATTCGCCCTCCAGCATCTCCACGCTCACCCGTGCCGCCTGGGCGCTGACATTCATCGCCGCCACCACCACGCCGGTGCGGTCGTGCAGCGGCACCGCGATCGAGCGCAGCCCCAGCTCCAGTTCCTGGTCGGCGATGGCATAGCCCTGGTCGCGGACCAGGGCCAGCCGGTCGCCCAGGCTTTTCATGTCGCCCAGGCTGTGGGGGGTGCGGGGCTCGAAAGAAATGTCGCGCAGCAGCATGTTGCGCCGGGCCGGCGGCAGGTTGGCCAGCAGCACCTGGCCCATGGATGTGCACCAGGCCGGCAGCCTTGCCCCCACATTCAGGCTGATCGCCAGAATCCGGTGGCGGGCGGCGGCGCGGGCGACATAGATGATGTCGATCCCGTCCAGCACGGCGGCAGAGCAGCTTTCGCCAAGCGTGTCGCTCACCCGGCGCAGCCAGGGCTGGATCGCCTCGGTCATGTCCAGCGACGACAGGTAGGAAAAGCCCAGCTCCAGCACCATGGGCGTCAGTTCGAAATACTTGCCGTCGCTGCGGGCATAGCCCAGCGCCTCCAGCGTCAGCAGAAAGCGGCGGGCGGCCGCACGGGTCAACCCCGTGCGCTCCGCCACCTCGCTCAACGTCTGGCGTGGCGCCTCGGCGCCGAAGGCGCGCACGACACTCAGGCCGCGGGCGAAGGATGCGACGAAATCAGGCGAATCCGGGTCGATCATCGGCCGCTCCGCGACAGCATGGGTGCCGTTCGTGGGGTGAACGTCCCCCATGCTAGGCGAACCACGCCCATCCGTCCATCCGCCTGGTGCGGCCGCATTCCCGGCCGGGCGGCGCAGCCCCCCACCTGATTCAGTTCGGCCCCGGTTCAGAGAGGATCCACCGGCAGGGTCGGGCCGACCCGGGCCTCGATCGCCGCACCTGCATCCAGCATGGTCGCTTCTTCATAGCGGCCGCCGACGATCTGCACGCCCAGCGGCACCCGGCCGGTGCCGTCGGGCGACGGCATGAAGCCCACCGGCACCGACAGCCCGGGCAGGCCCAGAATGGCGGTGGCGTTCAGCGGCGCGAAGGCGTCGATCAGCGGCCGAAGCTCCGCCGCGGGCTTGCGGTCGGCCTCGCGGTCCATCGCCGGTTCCAGCGACACCGGCATCAGGATCAGGGGCGTGTGCTCGAAAAAGGCCAGCCAGTTGCGCAGGATGGCGTTGCGGCGGGCAAGGCCGGCGATGAACCCCGCCAGATCCAGCGTGTTGCCGGCCAGCGCCATGGCGTCGACCATGTTGTTCAGCACCGCATCGCCATAGGTCCGGGCGGTTTCGCGGGTGCCGAACAGGTTCTCGGTGGACAAAAGGTCGAGCCAGAGCTGATGGGCCTCGGCGAAATTGGGCGGGCTCGCCTCCACCACCTCATAGCCGGCTTCGGCGAGCCAGGTGGCCGCCAGGCGCAGCGCATCGGCCACCGGCGGCGTGGTGCCCTCGGGCACGAACAGCGCCACCCGGATGGGGGCCGCATGCCGCCGCGGCCGTTCCGGCACCGGCACCCACCAGGGGTCGCGCGGGTCGCGTGCCGCCATGGCGCCCAGGCCCAGCCGCAGATCCCGGATGCTGCGCGCCAGCGGCCCCTGCACCGCGGCCAGGTTGGAGACGATCATCCGCTCCACCCCCAGCGACGGGTTGAACGCCGCCACCCGGCCCAGCGTCGGCCGGATGCCGGTCACCCCGCAGCAGAAGGCCGGCAGCCGCACCGATCCGCCCAGATCATTGCCATGGGCCAAGGGCCCGATGCCGGCCGCCAGCGCCGCCGCCGCCCCGCCGCTGGACCCGCCGGCGCTGCGGCCGGGGGCGTGGGGGTTCAGCGTCGCCCCGTGCAGCGGGTTGTCGGTGAACCAGCGCATCGACAGGCTCGGCGCATTGGTCCGGCCGAAGGGCACGGCGCCGGCCAGCTTCCAGTTGCGGGAAACCGGCGCATCCTCGGCCGCGATATTGCCGGCCAGCGCCGGCAGGCCGTTGGTGGTGGCGGATCCCGCCAGGTCGATATTGATCTTGATCGTCACCGGCACGCCGTGCAGCGGCCCGGCTTCCTCTCCGGCGGCCAGCGCCGCATCGGCGCGGTCGGCGGCCTTGAAGGCGCTTTCGTCCAGCCGGATCACCACGGCATTGATCCGGCCGTTCACGGCGTCCATCCGCTCGAAACAGGCGGTCAGCGCCTCGCGTGCCGAAATCGCCCGGCTGCGGATGCCGGCCGCGATATCGGTCGCATCCCATTGCCAGAGCGGCGTGGTCGGCAGTGATGTCCCGGTCGTCATGAAGGACCCTCCGGCAGGTTGGGGGAAAGGCGGAAATCAGGGGCTCATCGCCCCGACAATGTGGCACCGCCGGGGGCATCCGTGCCCTCGGTTTCGAAGGCGCGGAGCATGGCGGCCATGGCCCGGGCCTGATCGTCACCGGCGGCGTCGAGCGCGGCGATCACCCCGGCGCGGTCGGCGGCGGTCTTGTCCTGGTTCAGCTTGAACTTGGCCTCGACGCGGTCGAGCGGCATGTCGAGCGCCACGATCCGCTCCAGCCGGGGCAGGATCAGCTCGTCGGGCATGGCCGCGAACGACCAGGGGCCGCCGAGCGGCGTGTCCCAGAGGGCGACGGTGCGGCGGAGCACGGCCAGGATCTCTTCCGGCTCTTCCACCAGAAGCGGCCGGCCGATGCCGTGGATGGCGGCGTAATTCCAGGTCGGGAAGGTCATCCGGTCTTCGTACCAGGATGGCGAGATGAAGGCGTGCGGCCCCTGGAAGATCGCAAGGGCCGGGGTTTCCCCGCCGATGAAATGGCGCCATTGCTCGTTGTTGCGCGCCATATGGCTCACGAGCCGCGGCGGCGCATCCGGGCGCTCGTCCACCAGCATCGGCAGATGCGTGGCGACCGGCCCGTCGGCACCGGTCGAGACCAGGGTTGCGAAGCTCCAGGCCCGCATCGCCTGGTGGATGATCCGGGGCCGCTCTTCCAGATAGGCGGCGGGGGTGTACATCGGCGCTGCCTCCCTCAGTTCAGGCGAAGGGTATGTTTCAGCCAGAGCGCCGTGTCGTCCAGCGCCGCGCCCGCCACTTTCGCCACCGATACCGCTTCAAGGAAGCTGTGCACCGTGCCGGGATAGACTTTCGCACCGACTGCAACCCCGGCCGCGGCCAGGCGGTCGCGCATCTCCAGGTTCTCGTCATAAAGCGGGTCGCATTCGGTGATCACCATCCAGGCCGGCGGCAGGCCGGTCAGATCGGCATCCAGCACGCGCAGCCGCGGGTCGAAGCGCTGCTCGGGGTCCGACACGTAATTCATCAGGAACCAGAGCATCATATGGGTGGTGAGCAGATAGTTGCCGCCGCCCCAGCGCAGCACCGACGGGCTGACCAGATCCATCGAGAACCCGCCGTAATTCAGCACCATGGCGGCGACGGGCGCCTCGCCGGCATCGCGGAAGGTCAGGCAGGCCGAGACGGTGAGGTTGCCGCCGGCCGAATCGCCGCCAAGCGCGATCCGGTCCGGATCGAGGCCGAATTCGGCCGCGCGGGCATGGATGGCGCGCACGACATCCACCACCTCCTGCGGCGCCTGCGGGAAACGGGCTTCCGGCGCCAGGGAATAGTCGATGCCGATCACCACCATCCGGGCGCGGGCGGCATATTCGCGCATCAGCCGGTCATGGGTGTCCAGGCTGAACAGCACGAAACCGCCGCCATGGATATAGATCAGCGCCGGTGCCGGCGCCGCCAGCCCTTCGGGGCGATGGAAACGGATCCGGACCGGGCCGTGGCGGGTCGGGATCATATGGTCTTCGCGGCTTGCCATCACCGGCCCGCCCTCGGTCCAGGGCTGGCGGACGATTTCCGCCACCCGCCGCGCCTCGGGCGGGGTCAGCTGTTCGCGGGGCGGGTGGGCCGAGGCGTCGGCGATCATCCGGCGGACGAAGATCGCGATCTCGGGGTCGAGCACGTCGTATGGAGAGGCGGTCATGAGCGTACCTGTCAAGCGGGGGCGGGCGCGTCCGATGCCGCCCCGTGACGGGCGGCGAAGATCGCGCGGCCGGGAATGGCGGCCAGAAGATCGCGGGTATAGTCGTGGGCGGGGTTCGCGAACAGCGCCGCGGTCGGGCCCTGTTCGACGATGCGGCCATGGCGCATCACGATGGTGTGGTCCGACACCTCGGCGGCGACGCGGAGGTCGTGGGTGATGAAGATCATGGCGAGGCCGAGCTCGCGTTTCAGATCGGCGAGCAGGGCCAGGATCTGCGCCTGCACCGAGACATCCAGCGCCGAGACCGCCTCGTCGGCGACCAGGATCGCCGGCTCCGGCGCCAGCGCCCGGGCGATGCAGATCCGCTGGCGCTGCCCGCCCGAGAATTCATGCGGATAGCGCGCCGCCGCCGAGGCGTCGAGCCCCACCCGTTCCAGCAGCCGGGCGGCGATCGCCATCGCCTCGGCCCTGGGCGTGCCGAAGGCGATCGGCCCGCGGGCGATGGCATCGCCCACCCTGTGGCGCGGGTTGAGCGAGGCGAAGGGGTCCTGGAACACCATCTGCACCCGGCGGCGATAGGTTTTGAGCGCGGCCCCGCCCAGCCCGGCGACATTCCGGCCCTCGAACAGGATTTCGCCGCCATCGGGGCGGGTCAGCGCCATCACCATCCGGGCCAGCGTCGACTTGCCCGAGCCGCTTTCCCCCACCACCGCCAGGCTTTCGCCGGCCCGCAGCGCCACCGTGACATCGTCGGTGGCGTTCACCACCCGCCGGCTGCGAAAGCCGGTGCGGCTGGTATACTGCTTCCGAAGGTTGTTGAGTTCCAGAATGACCGGAGTTTTGGTTGTGGCATCGGCCACGGGCTTCGGGCCGGCGCGGCCGGGTACCGCCTCGATCAGGCTGCGGGTATAGGCATGGGAGGGCCGGGCCAGCACCGTGCGGCCGGGGCCCGCCTCCACGACCCTGCCATGGCGCATCACCACCACCCGGTCGGCGATGTCGGCGACGACGCCGAAATCATGGGTGATGAACAGCACCCCCATGCCCCGCGCCTTCTGCTGGGCGCGGATCAGGTCCAGGATCTGGCGCTGGGTGGTGACGTCGAGTGCGGTGGTCGGCTCGTCCGCCACCAGCAGCGCCGGATCATTGGCCAGCGCCATGGCGATCATCACCCGCTGGCGCTGGCCGCCCGACAGCTGAAAGGGGAAGCGCCGGCCGATGGTCTCGGGGTCGGGCAGGCCGACCCCGGCAAACAGCTCCGCCACCCGCCTGCGGCGGCCTTCGCGGTCGAGGCGGCCATGGATCGCCATGGCCTCCGCCACCTGATCGCCGACCCGGGTCAACGGGTTCAGCGCGCTCAACGGCTCCTGAAAGATCATGCCGATATCGGCGCCGCGGATCCGGCGCAGCGCCGCCTCGTCCAGGCGGCCGATATCGTTGTCCTGAAACCGGATCTCGCCGCCGGCCAGCCGCACCCGGGGCGGCAGCAGGCCCAGCACCGCATGGGCGGTCATCGATTTGCCCGAGCCGCTTTCGCCCACCAGGCAGACGATTTCATCGGCCGCGACCGACAGCCAGACCCCATCCACGGCCCGTGCCCGGTCGCCGCCCCGGGGCAGGGCGATGGAAAGATCGCGAATGTCGAGGAGGGAGGTTCCTGTCACCGTCACTGTCCTCCTGCGGTTCCGCGGGCGCGGGAGATGCGCGGGTTCAGCGCGTCGTTCAGCGCCTCGCCCACCAGGTTGACCGCCACCACCGTCAGCAGGATGGCGAGGCCGGGAAAGACGCTGGTCCACCAGGCCTGGCGGATCACGGTGCGGGCGGAACCGACCATGAACCCCCAGGACATGTCGTTCGGATCGCCCAGCCCCAGGAAGGACAGCGCGCTTTCGATCAGGATCGCGGTCGCCACCGTCAGCGAGGTCGCAACCACGATCGGCGAGGCGGCATTGGGCAGAATGTGGCGGATGATGATCGCCAGCGCACTTTCCCCCTGGCAGCGGGCGGCATGGACGAAATCGCGGGTGGCGATGCTCATGAACTCGGCCCGGGTCAGCCGGGCGAGCGGCGGCCAGCTGACCACCGCGATCGAAAAGATCACCGTCTCCATGCCGGGCGAGAGGATCGCGACCAGCAGGATGGCGAGCACGAAGCCCGGAATGGTCTGGAACAGTTCGGTGATCCGCATCAGCACATCGTCGACCAGCCCGCCGAAATAGCCGGCGGCCGCACCCACGATCACCCCGATGCCGGCGGCCGAGACGGCCGAGGCGATGCCGATGATCAGCGACACCCGCGCCCCCCAGGCGATGCCGGCGGCAACGTCGCGGCCCAGCGTGTCCGAGCCGAAGATCAGCCCCTCGGACAGCGGCGGCTCGAAGGGGGCGCCGACCATTTCCCAGGGATCGACCGGAAACAGCAGCGGCGCGCCAAGGGCAAGCCCCGCCACCAGCGCCAGCAGCACCGCACCGGTGATCCCGCTCGGGTGACGGAAGAAGGCGGAGAAGAAGGCCCGCATGGGTCTGCACATCCTGATCTGGTGTGGCGGTCAGCCGGCCCGGGCCAGCCGCGGATCGATGATCCGGGTGATCAGATCGGTCAGCAGGTTGATCGCGATCACCAGCACCGACATGACCAGAAAGATCCCGAGCAGCACCGGATAGTCGCGCTGCATCACCGCATCGAAGGTGAGCCGGCCGAGGCCGGGCCAGGCGAAGACCGTCTCCACCACCACCGAGCCGCCGATCAGCGCGCCGGCCTGGACACCGGCGAAGGTGATCACCGGCAGCAAGGCGTTGCGCAGCATGTGGTGGCGGATGATCCGGCCGCGCGACGCCCCCTTGGCCCGGGCGGTCTTCACGTAATCCTGGTGCTCCACCTCGATGATCGAGGCCCGCATCAGCCGGGCGTAGATCGCGAGATAGATGGCCGCCAGCGTGGTCACCGGCAGGATCATATGGGTCGCGACATCCAGCACCAGATCGATGCCGGTGAGGTTGGGGCCGATGGTCGCGAAGCCGAAGGCCGGCAGCCAGCCCAGCTGAACCGAGAAGATCAGCACCAGCATCAGCCCCAGCCAGAAGACCGGCATGGCATAGAACAGCAGCGCCAGGACCGAGATCACCGTGTCGGTCCAGCGCCCGGCGCGCATGCCGGCCAGCGTGCCGAGCAGGCTGCCGATGGCCAGCGCCAGCAGGAAGGCGGTCACCGTCAGCAGCAGGGTGGCGGGCAGGCGTTCGCCGATCAGCACCGAAACCGGCTGGCGCTGACGGTAGGAATAGCCGAGGTCGAAGCTCGCCACCCTGGCCAGATAGTCGGTCAGCTGAACATGAAGCGGCTGGTCCAGCCCGTATTCGGCCCGGATCTGGGCGATCAGCTTTTCGTCGGATGCGCCCGACTGGCCGGCGATCACCGCCGCCGGGTCGCCGGGGGCGGCATGGACCAGCAGGAAGTTGAAGGTCGCGATGATCAGGATCATCACCGCGATCTTCACCAGCCGGGCCGCCGCCGCCGCGATGGCCTGGTACATGCTCAGCCCTCGTACCAGGCCTGATCGAAATCGTCGTTCACGCCGATGGCCGAGACCACCAGATCGTGGAAGCGCTTGTCGTACATGGTCGGGAAGTCGAGTTCGACCAGCCAGCCGACCGGCACCTCTTCGACCAGCAGGCGCTGAACCTCGGAATAGAGCGCCTGGCGCTTCGCCGGGTCGACCGCGATCGCCGCTTCGGCGAACAACTCGTCGACCTTGGGATTGCTGTAGCCCGAAGTGTTGGAGAACAGCACGCCCTTGCGGATGTTCGACGAGACATAGGTCCGCGACACGCCGAGCGCCGGGTCGCCGAACTGGTAGAGCCAGGGGGCGGAGACCTCGAAATCCCAGTTGCCGACCCGGGTCGCCCAGCCGGCGACGTCGATCGCCTCCAGCACCACCTCGATGCCCACCTTCGACAGGGCCTGGCGGATGTATTCGGCGAAGCGCATCCAGACCTCGCCATAGGGCGGGACCAGATAGCTGATCTTCGCGCGCTTGCCGTCGGCGCCGGGCTTCAGCCCCATTTCGTCGAGCAGGGCGATCGCCTTGGCCGGGTTGAAGTCGTAGATCTTGACCTTGGGGTCGTAGAATTTCGTCGCCTTCGACATCGGCCCCGTCGCCGGCCGGGCCAGGCCGAACAGCACCTTGCGGACCAGGAAGTCCTTGTCGATGGCGTGCATCACCGCCTGGCGGAAACGCTTGTCGTCCATCGGCTTGATGCGGTTGTTGAACTCCAGCCAGAGCAGCGGTGCGTAGAATTCATAGCCCTTGGTGGTGAACGCCACATGCGGCAGCTGCTTCAGCCGCGGCACGTCGAACATCTCGACATCGCCCCATTGGGTGAGATCGACGGTGCCGTTCTCCAGCGCCAGCGCGCGCGAGGCGGCATCGGGCACGATCCGGTAGATGATTTCGTCCAGATAGGGCTGGCCGGGCTTGTAGTAGTCGTCATTGCGCACCAGCCGGATATGCGAGCCGCGCTCCCATTCCGCGAACTTCCAGGGGCCGGTGCCGATCGGCTTCGCGTTGTGCGGGTTGTTGCGATAGTCGGTGCCCTCGTAGAGATGCTTCGGCATGATCGGGCAGGACGACATTTCGAAGCATTGCAGGAAGGGCCCGAAGGGCTCCTTCAGCTTAAAGACCACGGTATGGGCGTCGGCGGCGGTGATGCTTTCGCAGCGGGCGAAGTTGCCGCGCGCCCGGGCATGGGTTTCGGGCAGGATCTTCGTGGTCGAGAACACCACATCCTCGGCGGTGAAGGGCGTGCCGTCATGCCACTTCACCGTCTCTTCCAGATGGAAGGTATAGGTCAGGCCGTCGTCCGACATCTCCCAGCTCTTCGCCAGGCCGGGGCGCGGCGACTGGTCGAAATTGAACTTCAGCAGGCTCTGATAGATCTTGCCGGCGACGGTGAGCGTCGGCGCCTGCTGGTTGATCGCCGCCACCAGAACCGGCGGTTCGGGCTGGATGATCACGTCCAGCGTGCCGCCCCGGCTCTGGCCGGCGGCACGGCGGATGCCCAGCGGAATGCCGGTCGATCCCACGATCCCGGCCATCAGCATCAGTTTGTTGAAGTCGCGACGGTTCATGGCGAGCCCTGACTCCCTTGATTTGTATCCCGCATGCATCGGCGCGCCGGTTCTCCGGCGTCGCCATGGCCTCCCCGGCCTTGTTGATGCCCCGCAAGGGGGCCTTGTCGTCGTCAAGTGTAGGGCCCGGCCGCCCTGGCCCGCGTCGCGGCATGGGCCATCTTTCGTCGCGTCCGGGCCAAATCCGGTCGGATGCCGCCGGTCAGTAGCCGCGGCCCCGCTCCACCGGGTTGAGCGGCGGACGCCCGCATGCGGTCCGCCACGCATTCTCGACGATCTGGCCGATCACCGCCCCGTCGCTGGCGATCGCCGCCATATGCGGCGTCACCAGCACGCGCGGATGGGTCCAGAGCGGATGGGCCGGGTCCAGCGGTTCGGCGGCGAAGACGTCGAGCACGGCGCCGCGCAGATGGCCGCTGTCCAGCGCCGCGATCAGATCTTCGGGCACCAGATGTTCGCCGCGGCCGACATTGATCACGGCGGCGCCCCGGGGCAGTTTCGCGAAGGTGGCAGCCCCCAGAATGCCGCGGGTCCGGGGCGTCAGCGGCAGCAGGTTGACCAGGATCTCGCTCTCGGCCAGCAGGGCGTCCAGCCCCTCGGGCCCGTGATGGCCGGCGATGCCCGGCAGGCTGCGCGGGCTGCGCGACCAGCCGGCGACGGCGAACCCCTGTGCGGACAGCGCCCGCGCCACCCGGCCGCCGATTTCGCCCAGCCCCAGCACGCCGATGCGGCGGTCGGCGGCGGCCTGCTGCGGCGGGCGCTGCCAGATGATCGCCGGGCGGTCGCGCAGCACCACCTGGTCCAGGCCGCGATGGAACCAGAGCACCGACCAGAGCACGAATTCGCTCATCGCCGCCGGCAGGCTGTCGTCCACGATCCGCGCCACCGGCAGGGCGGGGTCCAGCCCGGCATCGTTCAGCACGCCGTCGACGCCGGCGGCGATCGACTGGACCAGTTTCAGCTTCGGCATGGTGCCGAGCAGCCCGGCGGGCGGCCGCCAGCAGACCGCGATTTCGGCCTCGGCGCCGTCATCCTCGGGCCAGACGGTGATGTCGAGCCGCGGGTCTGCCGCCAGCAGCGGCGCCTTCATGAAGCCGAGGTCGAGGATGCCGCCGATCAGGATCAGTTTGGGCATGGATGCTCCCGCATGTGGTCGTCCTTCCGGGCGCCGGTTGCATCCGGCGCCGTCCCGAAGGATACTGACCGCACATCCGACCTCCGCCGGGTCCCGGGCCATTTATCGTCGAGGATGGGCCATATGCTCGGACATGCCGGATCTTCGGCTTTCGACACGGCGGCGGATCTGCCGTCGCCCGAACCCTATGTCACCGGGATCGTCGGCCATCTGGCCGCGCGGTCGGCGGCCGAACGCCTGCAGGCGATCGACCGGCCGGTGGTCGGCATGGCGGCGGACTTCGCCGCCGGCAATGTCGGCAGCCATCACGATCACCCGCGCGGGCAGATCGAATACGCGCTGACCGGGGTGATGACCGCGATCACCGATCACGGCACCTGGGTGGTGCCGCCGCGCACCGCACTCTGGATACCGGCCCACACCATGCACCAGGTGCGCAATTGGGGGCCGCTCACCCTGCGCACGCTGTATCTCGACATGGAGGTCTGCGGCGCGCTGCCGGCCGAATGCCGGGTGTTCCGGGTGTCGGAGCTTCTGCACGCCCTGATCGTGGAAATGGTCGCCGCCCCGCATGAATATGATCTGGCCGGCCGCGAGGCACGGATCGCCGAGCTGCTGATCGGTGAACTGGCGCGCATGCCCGATGTCCACCTGCACGCCCCCATGCCCCAGGACCGGCGCCTGGCGCGCATCTGCCGCGCGGTGCTGAAAGACCCCGCCGCCGAACACGATCTGGACCACTGGGCGGCGGTGGGCGGCATGGCCCGACGCACCCTGACCCGCCAGTTCCGCCGCGAAACCGGGCTCACCTTCGCCGAATGGCGCCAGCAGATCCGCCTGCTCGAAGCCCTGCCGCGCCTCGCCTCGGGCGAAACGGTCACCAACGTCGCGCTCGACCTCGGCTATGACAGCCCCAGCGCCTTCACCGCCATGTTCCGCCGCATCCTGGGCGCCAGCCCGCGCGACTACCTCCGCACCACGGCGGAAGGCGGGCGGGCGGTGGGGTGAACCTGACGGAGGGGCGCCCGGCATGACCGGACGACGGCGCCCGGCGTCCCTGTCCGGTCCCCCCTTGGCCGACCTCCGCACACCCTCTCTACCGTCATCCCCGCGCAGGCGCATAGGCGCTAACCTAACCTCTTGCCATCCGTCCAAATCTATGATTCTACAGGCGTCATGAGCGACGCAAAGACCATGATAGAAGTGGACGACTGGTCGGTCCTTGCCGATCGCCTGTCCCTTGGGCGTGATCTGACGGACTGGGCTCGGAGTGCGGGTGCCTTCGAGCGGTCGCGGCGGATCCGGGATGGAGAAACGCTGCTGAGGCTGGTTCTGGCCTGGGCTGTGGGCGGGAAGTCGTTGCGGCAGGTTGCGTTGTGGGCGGCTTCGGAAGGCATGGTGGATCTGACCGATGAAGCGCTGGTGAAGCGATTCGGCAAATGCGGCCCCTGGCTGGCCGAGATGATGGCCGCTCGGCTGGATATTCCGTTGTCTCAGGAGGTTAACCGTCAGATGGCTCCCGGGATGGGGCGGCAGCTGCGGATCATCGATGGCAGCACGATTGGTGCGCCGGGGGCGTGCAAACCCGTCTGGCGCCTGCTGTTGAGCTTCGATCCGGCGGCACAGCGCACACTCGGCGCCGAGGTGGTTCCGGCAAGCTGCGGTGAACTCGCTTTGTGCGAACGTGCCGTGGCCGGGGACGTGGTGATTGCCGACCGCAACTTCGCACGTCCGGAATCGCTTCTGGCAATCGTGCGGCGCGAGGCTGATTTCGTCGCTCGTCTCGGCAGTCGATCCGTGCGTCTGATTGATGCCAACGGCCAGATCGTAAAACTCGCCGACCTCTGCCGAACCGCATCGAAACGCGGGCCGATCGATCGCCTGTTTCGCCTCGCTCATGGCCGTCGGAAAGACTGGCAGCCCTTGCCGGTCCGCCTGATCATCCGCCCGATGCCGAACGCTCTCGCATGGCGAAACCGACAGAAGCTCGCCCGCGCCGGACAACGCGAGGGCTATACACCAAGTACCGATGCCGAAGCCATCGCCGGCTGCCTCGTCCTCCTCACCACCCTCACAGCCGAAACCGCCGATGATGTCCAGGCACTTTATCGTCTGCGCTGGCAGGTCGAACTCGCCTTCAAGAGGCTCAAATCCTTGGGACATCTCGATCGTCTTCCCGCAAGAAGCGTACCTCTTGCACATACCTGGCTCATGGCAAACCTGCTCAGCGCCCTGATGGTCGAGGACGTCACACGTGACATCCTCGACTCCCCCCCCCTCTGCTCCCACATCCGACGCCGCGCCCAATGTCGATCTGGCAAATCACGGCTGATCTCCTTCATCGCTTCCGGTCCGCGATCTTCGGATCCAACCGGATCCGTCATCTCATCAACCGGTCTCCCCGCCTCTTCAGACATCTGGCCGATGCACCCAGGAAGAGGCGGCGGCAGATTGAGGTGTTCGTAAGTTAGCGTCTATGCGCGCAGGCGGGGATCCACCTTCACGGCCTCGAAGGCCGGTCCGCCGCCGCCGCGCGGCTCTCTTCCCCCTCCCCCGTCATCCCCGCGAAAGGCAACTGTCAGCCCTCACGCCGGACGGATGGGCGGGGCCCATGGAATCTCTCTTGCAATCATGATGTTAATCGTGATCGCGATCTTGCGCATAAGGGCGGTGAGCGCCACCTTGCCAGGCTTTCCGTTGCGGACGAGGCCGTCGTAAAAGGCCTTCCAGGTGGGGTTGTAGCGCAGGGCGCAAAGTGCAGCCATGTAGAGAGCCGAGCGTGCATGTCGTCTTCCAGCCTTGATATGGCGTCGATTGTCCGTTCGCCCGGAGCGGTCAAGATAAGGCGCAACACCGATCAATGCCGTGATCTTGCGGCTGGAGATGGCGCCCCATTCGGGCACGCAGGCGAGCAGCGTGGTGGTCAGTGTTGTTCCGATGCCGGGGATGGACGAGATGAGGTCATGGCGGCGGGCAAGCCGGGCGTCAGCGCGGACCACCTGCCGGATGCGGGCGTCGATCTCCCGCAGATCGGCCTCGGCCTGTTTCAGACGGCGCTGATGCAGGTCGCGCACCGCCCCGGAGACCCGGTCGCGCTGGGCCTTGAGCCTGGTCAGGCACCGCACGATGTCGCGGCGGTAGCTTTCGAGTTCGGCAAGCCGCCGGTCTTCCGGACGCGGCGGCACGATCTCCGCCGACACGGTGCCGGCAAAGCGCGCGATGAGTGCCGCGTCGATCGGATCATCCTTGGCCAGCGTGCCGCAGGCCTGACCGAAACGGCGCACCTGCAGCGCCTGTCACCTGGAACGATGTGGACATCCAGCCGGTCTTTCGACACGTCGATGCCGACGATCGGACGATCCTGTGGCATGATTTCTCCCTTTCCCAAGCTTGTTGGCGGGCTCTTGGCCCATGCAACTGTGCGGGCTTGTGGAAGGGCGATCGGGGCCATCCTTTCGCGCGTGTTCTGCACTGCGGGGATCTCGGCCTCCCGATCGCCGGGCCCGGGGGGTGGCCACCCCCCGGGCCCGCTTTCATTATGCACGGCTTCGTCCAACAGGCGGGGATCCAGGTTCGTCCCCGCCCAAAGAACGCCGAACACCGCGGATCCGCCTGCTTGAAGCCCTGCCGCGCCTCGCCTCGGGCGAAACGGTGACCAACGTCGCGCTCGACCTCGGCTATGACAGTCCCAGCGCCTTCACCGCCATGTTCCGCCGCATCCTGGGCGCCAGCCCGCGCGAATACCTCCGCATCACGGCGGAAGGCGGGCGGGCGGTGAGGTGAGGGGATAGGTGATGTTTCTTCATTCCCTTGGTGTATCAGCGGCGCGGGACGTCACCACCTGAACGGCCCTCCAGCGAGGTTAGGCAAGACACTGGCCCTGCAAGGGGAGTGCATAACACTTCAATAGTGCTGTCATATTTTACCAACGTAATAACCATCCGCAGCTGAAACTCACTCGCATAAGCAGAACACATTTGACCACATGACTGTGCGGAGGTAACAGCGATGAGTACAAATGTATTCGTAATGTGGATACACGAGTAGGAGTGCCGGGGAAATCTCAGGGCTCTTTATTTAACTCAGAGAATACACTAGTACTACAGTTGCATATTATATCTTTCGCCCGATGCGAAATGGCCGCAACCGCTTGATGTGACTGCCGCCACCGAAACCATGCCCAGACGTCCCCTGCGTGGTGTTGTGTCGCGAACAG
>NZ_JBBIAB010000044.1 GCF_039634785.1 Tistrella mobilis
AACCGCATCTTCGAATCCTACGACCAGATCATCGCCATGTGCTGCCATGCCTGGAACAAGCTCATCAGCCAGCCATGGAAGATCATGTCCATCGGGCTGAGGCGCTGGGCTCATGGGTTCTTATTATTGCAGATTGATATTATAATCGTGATCGGGCCGCAGCGGGAGAGCCCAGCCGATGACCAAAGCCTCGGATCTCGTCGTCCAATGTCTGGAGAATGAAGGCGTGGAATACGTCTTCGGCGTTCCGGGCGAAGAGAATCTCGATTTCCTCGACAGCCTGTCGCGGTCGGAAACCATCCGCCTGATCCTGACCCGGCACGAGCAGGCCGCCGGCTTCATGGCCGCAACCTATGGCCGCCACACCGGCAAGGCCGGGGTCTGCCTGTCGACGCTGGGGCCGGGGGCGACCAATCTGGTCACCGCCGCCGCCTATGCCCAGCTGGGCGGCATGCCGATGGTGATGCTGACCGGCCAGAAGCCGATCAAGAAGTCCAAGCAGGGCCGGTTCCAGATTCTGGACGTGGTCGACATGATGGGGCCGATCACCAAGTTCACCCATCAGTTCGCCTCGGCCGACAACATCCCCTGGCGGATGCGCGAAGCCTTCCGCCTGGCCGAGGAAGAAAAGCCCGGCGCGGTGCATCTGGAACTGCCGGAAGACGTGGCGCGCGAGACCACCGACAGCCGGCCGGTGCCGGCCAGCCTGAAGCGCCGGCCGATCGCCGAGGCCAAGGCGATCAGCGCGGCGGTGCGCCGGCTGGAGCAGGCGCGGTCGCCCATTCTGGTGATCGGCGGCGGCGCCAACCGCACCCAGACCAGCCGCATGCTGTCGCGTTTCGTGCAGAAGACCGGCATCCCCTTCGTCACCACCCAGCTGGGCAAGGGCGTGATCGATGAACGCAGCCCGCATTTCGTGGGCTGCGCGGCGCTGTCGGCCGGGGATTTCGTCCATCGGGCGCTGGAGTCGGCCGACGTCATCGTCAATATCGGCCATGACGTGATCGAGAAGCCGCCCTTCTTCATGAAGCCGGGCGGCGCCGAGGTCATCCATGTCAACTTCCGTTCGGCGGAGGTCGACCCGGTCTATTTCCCACAGCTGGAAGTTGTGGGTGATATCGCAAATGCCCTCTGGCAGATCACCGAAGAGATCACCCCCAGCACCGCCTGGGATTTCGGGATGATGCACCGGGCCCGCGATGCCGGGGCGGAGAACGTGGCTCATGACGCGGTCGACATGCGCTATCCGGTCTATCCGCAGCATCTGGTGGGCATCGTGCGCGAGGTGATGCCGTCGGATGGCATCATCGCCCTCGACAACGGCGTCTATAAGTTGTGGTTTGCCCGTAATTATCGCGCGCATGAGCCGAATACGGTGCTGCTCGACAATGCGCTCGCCTCGATGGGGGCGGGGCTGCCCTCGGCCATGGCCTCGCGACTGGTCTATCCCGAGCGCAGGATCATGGCGATCTGCGGCGATGGCGGGTTCATGATGAACAGCCAGGAGCTGGAAACCGCGGTGCGGCTGGGCATGCAGCTGGTGGTGCTGATCCTGAACGACAACGCCTATGGCATGATCCGCTGGAAGCAGGCGGATATGGGCTTCAAGGATTTCGGGCTGAGCTATGGCAACCCGGATTTCGTGGCCTATGCCCGCGCCTATGGTGCCCATGGCCACCGGGTGAGCGATACCGGCGAACTGCCGGCCTTGCTCCGCCACTGCCTGGAGGCGCCGGGGGTGCATGTCATCGACTGCCCGGTCGACTATTCCGAGAACGACCGGATCCTGAACCGCGAGCTGAAGCAGAAGGCGGCGGCGCTCTGAGGTCGCCGGCGATGCGGGGGCGTCCGTGCCTCCGCATCGCGCCTGTCGCATCAGGACCGGCCTGGCCTCTCAGCGAGACTTGTGCGGCCTGGCAAGACAGGCATCGAAGATCGCGGCCGTCTGCAAGGCG
The DNA here is from genome assembly GCF_039634785.1 of Tistrella mobilis. NCBI lineage: Bacteria > Pseudomonadati > Pseudomonadota > Alphaproteobacteria > Geminicoccales > Geminicoccaceae > Tistrella > Tistrella mobilis. Next base: position 1,956 of record NZ_JBBIAB010000044.1, read on the forward strand.
GCCTTGCTCCACGAGAAGCGGCCGACATTTGCCAGGCCGCGCAGAATCAAATGTTGACGCTGCGCCTCGTCTTCGACCAGGCGGGACACCGTCGCAACCAGCGCATCCGCATCCGCCGGTTCGATATAGAGCGCGGCATCGCCGGCGACTTCCGGCAGGGCGCCCCGGCGCGTGGTCACCACCGGGCATCCGCAGAGCTGGGCTTCCAGGATCGGCAGTCCGAACCCCTCATATTCCGACGGCATCACCAGGCACACCGCCCGGCGGTAATGCGCGGCCAGAACCGGCGTGGAAACGCCGTGCAGACACGTGATACCGGCATCGCCCGAGCGGGCGATGGCGGCCGCCAGCGTCCCATAGGGATCGGTGCCGAGGATGACGGTGCGGATGCCCGCATGCTGCCACAGTCGGGCCGCGGCCTGTACTACGGTCTGCGGCGATTTATGGGGCAGGACGCTCGCGACCATCATGATGAAGGGCCCGTGCCCGCAAGCCCCGCTGGCATCTTCGGGATCATCAGGCCGGAATCCCGGGCCCGCCGCTTCATGAACCACATGCAACCGCATGCCGACCCTCAACCCCTTGGCACGGATGTCAGCGGCCGTGGTTTCCGAAACCGCAATCACCGCATCGGCGGTTCTGGCAGTCAGACGATCCATCACCTGCCGGAACCTGGCCTGATGGCGCTCCACGGATCCGGGCACCATGGCGTACATAAGATCGTGAATGGTGACGACCTTGCGGAAGTCGCCAAGCAGAGGCCCGGTGTTGCCGGGGCTGAACATCAGGCGAACACGATGACGCCGGGCAAGATGCGGCAGCATGGTCTGTTCCCAGATCACCCGCTGAAACCGGCCGCTGAACTGCGGCACATCGACAATTCGCACGCTGGATGCCAGATCAGAGGATAGAACGGTTCCGGCCTGAACGAATACCACCAGCTCGTATCGTTTCAGGGCGACCAGTTCCCGGAGCAATGACCACGAATAGGTCGCCATGCCGCCAGGAACTCCTGGCGTGAGAAAAGCCAAATTCAGTCCGACGACATGCATCAAGGAAAGGCTCGGAAAGGACCGGGACGTCTTCGGACGGAATGCCCTCTTGGGCGCCCCGTGACGGCAGATGAAAATACTACGATCTGCTGTGCAGAGATACAGCCCATTGAAGGCCAGGCTCAGGAAGTCGCGGGGCAAAGCCATACGGCGACGGCAAGCCCCGTCTGTTCGCTGCGATTGCCGATCTCGATCCGGCCGCCCTGCCCTTCGACCAGGCGGCGGGCGATATCGAGCCCCATGCCGGAACTGCCGCCGCCCACCGCCGGTGCGGCCCCACGGCCCAGAATGGCATCGCCGCCATCGCCCAGCCGGTCCGGGGCGACACCGGGGCCGGTGTCCAGAACCGCAAAGCCCGGCCGGTCCGGGCCGCGGGCGATGTCGAGGCGCACCGTGCCGCCGGCCGGGGTGTATTTGATCGCATTGGCCAGCAGATTGACCGCCACCTGCTGCACGGTGGCGGCATCCGCCTCGGCCGTTACCGGCTCTGCCGTCAGCCCGTCTTCCAGCCGGATGCCGGCTTCGAGCGACAGCCCGTGAACCAGACGCAGCGCCGCCGCCAGCGGCTGGCGAAGATCGATGACCTGGGGCCGCGGCCCCTCGGCGCCGCGCGGCCGCGCCAGCAGCCGGTTGACCAGGCCCAGCATCCAGCGCCCGGCCTCTTCGATCGATCCGGCCCAGGCGCGGGGTTCCTGCGGCAGGCGCTGGTCGGCCGCGATCAGCGCGGCATAGCCCATGGTGGAACAGAGGGGGGTGCGCAGCTCGTGCGCCAGTTCCTGCACCGCCTGGCCGGGTGTTGCGGCCATGTCGACCAGCCGGGTCTGGACGCGCACCGCCAGATCCATCTGTTCGCGCAGATGATCATTGGCGGCCAGCAGTTGCAGGCGTTCGGCAACCAGGGCGGCATGGGCTTCCAGCATGCGCGTCTGCCGGTCGTCGAGCCCGTCGGGGCGGGGTTCCGGGTCGATCACGCACAGCGTGCCGAGCGCGATGCCGTCGCCCAGCCGGATGGGTGCCCCGGCATAGAAGCGGATGAAGGGCGGCCCCACCACCAGCGGATTGCCGGCGAAGCGCGGATCCTGCGCGGCATCGGGCACTTCCAGCACCGTGGGGGCGGCAAGCGCATGATCGCAGAAGGCCCAGTCGCGCGGGGTTTCGGTGGCATCCAGCCCGTGCCGGGCCTTGAACCACTGCCGGTCGGTGTCGATCAGCGAAACCAGCGCGATCGGCGCCCGGCAAAGGTCGGAGACGATGTCGACGATCCGGTCGAAACCGGGTTCGGGCGGGGTGTCGAGCACGCCCAGCCGGTCGAGATGCGCCATGCGCCTGCGTTCACGCGCCGGATCGCGCCCGGCCGGCGTGAAGGTCTTGCCGATGGTCCCCGATTTACCCGTGTCAGCCTTTGTCACGATCCGCATCCTCGATGCATCGACCCGTTTTGACAGACCCATCTTGCCACGGTTGATTGAAGGAAGTCTTAAATGCGATGCATCTTTCAGAGCCCCCGACGGATCCTGCGCAGCGCCGCCAGGCTGCCGTCCAGCGCGGTGAGCAGGGCGGCACGGGCCGCCGCCTCGTCGCCCCCGGCACCCGGCGCCGCCGCCTCCAGCCTGCGGGCGGCGGCACGCAGCGCCGTCAGATCCACGACATCGGGCAGGCCGCGGATGGCATGAAGGCTGCGGCGCAGCTCTTCGGCCGACCCGCCGGCCAGGCGGGGCGCCAGATCCAGCAGGAAGGTCTGCAGGCTGTCGCGCGCCGCCAGGGCCGCATCGGGACCGAGGTTTGCGACCAGCGCCGCGAAGACCGGATCGGGCGTCGGCGCCGGTGGTGGCAGGGATGACTGCACAGGACTGGCCGCCACCTGCTGCACCGCCGCGGCCAGGGCCACCGGGTCGATCGGCTTGGCCAGATGGCGCTGCATGCCGGCAGCCAGACAGGCATCGACATCCTCGGGAAAGGCATTGGCGGTGAGCGCGATCACCGGCACGGTTTCGGCGCCGGGCACCGCGCCGCGGCGGATCTCTCGTGTGGCGGCAAGACCGTCCATCCGCGGCATCTGCATGTCCATCAACACCAGATCGATATCCGGCACAGCGGCCAGCCGCGCCAGCGCCTCGATGCCGTCCGCGGCCTGAACCACCCGGTGGCCCAGCGCTTCCAGCATCGCCCGGATCAGGATCTGGTTGGCGGGGGTGTCTTCGACCAGCAGGATTTTCAGCAGGCGACCAGAGGGAGGGGGCGCGGCGCCGGCCTGGCCGGCCGCGGGCGCCGGGGCCGGATCGACCTCGGGCGCCTGAGTGACGGCCGCCGGCACGAGCGGCAGATCGACATCGAAACAGGTGCCGGCGGTGGCGCCGTCGCCGACCGTGATCCGGCCACCCATCGCCTCGGCCAGCAGCTTGCAGATATAAAGCCCCAGCCCGGCCCCGCCCTGCGCCCGGGCGGGCTGCCCGGCCAGACCCGCGCCGGTGACGAAGGGCCGGAACAGCCGGTCGCGCAGCAGGGCCGGAATGCCGGGGCCGGTATCGCAGACATGGATCTGAAGGCGCGGCGGCCGGCCGCCCCCCACCTCCCGCGGGGCGATGTGCAGCCGCACCGTCCCTTCGGAGGTATACTTGACCGCATTGCCGACCAGATTGGCCATCAGCTGACGCAGGCGATCGGGGTCGCCGGTCACCCGGGCCGGCAGATCGGGCGCCAGATCCGCGATGACGGCGATCGCCGGGCGCGCCGGCCCCGCGGCAGGGCCGGTCACGAGACCGGAGCGGGCGGCCTCGACGACGCTTGTCGCAAGCGCCACGAGATCGACCGGCTCGGAGCGGAGCGTCATCCCGCCCGCCTCGATCCGGGCGGCATCCAGAACGTCGTCGACGATCCGGCGCAGCGCCGCCCCGGCCTCGGCCTGACGGTCCAGCAGCCGGCGCTGATCGGCGCTCAACGCGGTGCGGGCAAGCAGCTCGCCGAACCCCAGAACCCCGGCGAGCGGGGTGCGCAGTTCATGGCTCATCACCGCCAGCCGCATGGCGCGTTCATCGCGCTCGGCCGCCGCGTCTTCCGCCGCCCGGCGCAGCAGCTCCGCCTCGGCCGCCGCCGCCCGGGCGCGTTTGCGGCGGTCGCGGCCGATGCCGCGCGCAGCCAGCAGGATGGCCGCGACCAGCGCCACGCCACCCAGCAGATAGAGCATGATCATGACCCGGGCATAGGGGGCGGCGGCGATCCTGGCAGGCACGACCACGGCCAGGTTCCAGCCGGTCCCGACAATCGGCGTGATCTGGGCCATCACCGGGCCGTCGCGGCCCTGCCCCGCCGTCACCTGACCCGGGTCCGCCCCGCCCCGCACCTCGGTCACCGCCTGACGGAAGCCTTCGGGCGCGCGGCTGCCGATGGTCTCCTGTGCCCGCACCGAGCGGCCGATGGTGATGTCGTCGGCGTCGGCCAGCGCCAGAAACCAGCCCTCGGGCAGGCTTTGCAGCACCAGAAGGTCGCTGAACAGGCCGGGCCGGACCAGGGCGGTCAGCAGGAAGACCACCTCTCCGCCCCGCAGCGCCGGCACGCGGATCGGAATATGGCCGTCGATGAAATTGCCGACCACCGGGCGGCCGCCGGTCACCGCGGCGACGGCGCCGGCGGGATCGGGATCGGGCGGCAGCGCCTCCCCATCGACCCGTCTGAGATCGATGGTGGGGCGCAGGTCCATGGTCGTCGGTCCGGTCGGGTATGTCACCTCGGTCAGGATCAGGCTGGCCCATTCGGGGTGGCGGTCGTAAAGGCGCTGCATCTCCAGCCGGATGGCCGGCAGGTCGCGGCGGTCCAGCGCCTCGCTGACCGCAAGGGCGGTCAAGCCGTCGATCTGATGCTGAACCTCGTGGCGGATCGAGGCGGCGGCATTGGCGGCGGCGGCGGTGATGTCGGCGGCAAGCCGGTCGGCCCGCTCGGCACGAAGCATCAGCACCACGGCGATCGCAAACGCCGCCAGCGGCAGCAGCGACACGATCGCCGCCAGCGGCACCGATGGCCGCCAGCGGCCGGCCCCCGCCATCCCGATACCCGCGTCTGCCATGAACGCCCCCTCCGGACCCGTCTTGCGGCCCGTGACCGGGCCCTTCAGAGCCGAAGGATACGCTGTGATTGCCAATAAAATATTGACGGTATTGCGGGCGTGGGCGTGCGGCCCTCGTCAGACGCGGTCGGAATAGCGGTCGAAGGCGGTGACCCGGCGCACCGGCAGGTCCAGCTCGGCGCGGCGATAGATTTCGGTGCGCAGGAAGGTCATCTCGGCCTCCAGCTCCGCCTCGGGCACGTCGCGCCACCAGGCCTTGGGCTGGCCGTCGGAGCCGTCGTTCCAGCGATAGCCGCGGGCCTTCAGGGCATCCTTCATGTCGAAGGGGCTGCCTTCGGCGCGGATGCGCATCGTCGCCTGGCGGGCCCCCGCCAGCAACGCGCCGAGCGCGGTCACCCCCGCCACCGCCAGCGGCCGGGCCAGAACTTCCAGCAGGGCGCGGCAGTCTTCGGCCGCCCGGTGGCCGTCGTGGAACAGCCCGGCCTTGCCCAGAAGATAGCCGAGCTTGGTGCCCTCCACGCCCTCGGCCGCCCAGTCGATGCCGGTCTGGGAACAGGCCCAGGCCTTCACCCGGAAGATCTCCCAGACATGTTCGACGAATTTGCGGTCGAAGGCGGCGTTATGGGCGATGACCACCGAGGCGGCATCGGCAAAACCCGCCACCTCCACCGGGTCGATCGCCTGGCCCGCCACCATCTCGTCGGTGATGCCGGTCAGTTTCGTGATCTCGGGCGGGATGGGCATGCCCGGATCCTGGAACCCCGAATAGGCGCCGGTCACCCGGAACACCGTGCCGCCGGGTTCGAATTCGAAGGCGATCATGCCGAGTTCGATGATCCGGTCCTTCGTGTGGTCCAGGCCGGTGGTCTCGACATCCAGGATCAGGCCGTTGCGTACCTCGCCGCGGCGCTGGAACTCCCCCTTCTCGCCGGCGGTGGAGAACCACTCCCGCGGCTCGATCCGCCGCAGGATGCGATAATCGCCCGAGGCTTCCAGCTTCCGCGCCATGGCCTCCAGCTCGGCACGGGCGCGGGGGCTGCGGGGGCGGACGGGGGCGGTCATGGCAGTCTCCGGATCACTTGTACCAGGCCAGCTGTTCCGAGGTGGCGACCAGCGTGCCGCCGGGCGCCCAGAGCGTCACCTGCTGGTCGAAGAAACCGTCATGGACCCGGCGGGCGATGGCTTCCAGCAGCAGGAACTGCCCCGCCAGCCCGTCCAGCACCTCGGGCCGGGCATGGATATAGGTCGACAGCGTGACGGTCGAAATCGGCCGCGGGCCGCGGTCGAGCACGAAAACCCGGGGATAGATCGCATCGGCAAGGCCGGCCACCACCGCGGCATCCACCGCGCCCGCGGGCTCGCCCTCGACCAGGGCATGGCGCAGCCAGACCAGGCTGCGGCTGGTATCGGCGCCGGTGAAGGGCGGGCCCTGAACGATCCGCATTTCATAGGCCGAAAACCAGGGCGGCAGGCTCCGATGGGCGTGGCGGGGCGCGTCTTCGGGCGCCACGGCCGCGGGCATCGCGAAGCGGGGTTCGGTGAAATCGCCGGTGTCGCGGCGGGCGGCGGCGGTGAAATTGCCGCGCGCGGCGATGGCGCCGTCCTGGATCAGATCCACCTGCCAGAACGACACCGACCGGCCGACGCGTGCCGGCGAGGTGACGATGGTGAACGGCCCTTCGGCGATGGCGCCCATGAACTGGGTCTGGGTGGCGACGATGCCGGCGCCGGGGCCCGCCTCGGCCAGCCAGCCGGCGGCGGCACGCTCGGCGGCGCGGGTCAGCACCGCGGCGATCCAGCCGCCGAAGGGGCCGATCATGTTCCGCCAGACCGGGTCGGTGCGGCCCGACCAGACGCGGACGCCGTCCGCCCTTTCCTCCACCGGCTCGATCGCGAGGGATCCACGGAAGGCATCGGGGCGGCTGGTGGTCATGAGGCGTGTCTCCGGTCAGCGGCGCGTCGATGCGGGCCGTCGTTTTCTTGGGGTCGGGGTCTCTTTATCACGTCCGGCCGTCCTGCGGCAGTGCGGCGTTGATGCGGCCGCAGCGCAAACCGCGGCTTGCATCTGAGAGTGATTATCAATATCACTTAACAATCGCGCCTCGTCGCAGGGAATCCGTCCGATGTTCGCAGATCTCGCCCCCGCCTTCAGCGGCCCGTTCGACCGGTTCAGTAAATCGGTGGTCGGCCCCGAAGACCCGCGGCCGGCGCTCAGCATCCGGGCCCTGACCTCCGACCCCGAGGCGCTGGTCGAAAAGATGCTGCGCCGGCTGGCACCCGAGGCATCGACCCCGCAATCGCGGCGCGGCGCCGCCTCGCTCTGGACCCAGTTCTATTTCGCCCTGGTCGGCGTGCCGGTGGTGCTGGCGGCGATGCGCGGCCGCCGCCGGCTGCCGGTCGGGCTGGACGAGATGGCGGTGGTGATCGGCGAGAACGGCCTGCCGGCGGCGCTGAAACTGCCGGCCGCGGGCACCCCCCAGCCCGACCGCGACCCGCGCGCGGCGATGGAGGCGCTGATCACCGATCATTACGTGCCGGCGGTGACCGCGATGAGCCGGGCCGGCCGGCTGGCGCCACGGCTGCTGTGGTGCAATGCCGCCGTCCGCCTGGTCTGGGCGATGGAGGCCGCGGCCGAGGCCGAGCCCGAGGACACAGACCTGGCCGATATCGCCGCCACGGCCCGGCAGGCGGTGATCGCCACCCCCGACCTCAGCTGCGGCGCCGCCAACCCGATGTTCGACATGCTGCTTTCGCCCAAACCGGAGTCCGGCTCCAGCTATACCCGCAAGGTCTGCTGCCTGCGCTATATGATGCCGGGGGTGGCCGATTGCGGCGAAACCTGCCCGCTGCCGCCCTGTCGGGGGAGTTGAGTGGCCGCGCCGGCATCGGCAGAGACGGTACCGCAGCATGAAGTTTCGATGACACCCGGGACCAGGCTGCTGCGGGCTCTTGGATCGGGCCCCGCGCGGGCGTATGAGGGCGGCGGTCCTGCCCTGCCCGCCTTTCCGGAGCCCCGCCCATGGCCCGCCGACCCCTGCCTGCCGACCGCCCGAAACTTGCCGAAACCGTGATCGACGAAACCGCCAGCCTGCGCGAGGTGGTGCTGGGCCAGTGCTGCGAAGTCCTGGCGCGATCGGCGCTCGAATACTGCACGATCGGCGATTACAGCTATCTGGGGCCCGATTGCATGGTGGCGGATGCCGAAATCGGCCGGTTCTGCGCCATTGCGGCCCGGGTCCGGATCGGCGCGCCCAACCATCCGATGGACCGGCCCAGCCTGCACCGCTTCACCTATTGCCCGGAATATTACGACGCAGGCGCCAGCCGCGATGCCGGCTTCTTCGCCGATCGCCGGGCCGACCAGGTCCGCATCGGCCATGATGTCTGGATCGGCCATGGCGTGACCGTGCTGCCGGGGGTGACGGTGGGCGACGGCGCGGTGCTGGCGGCGGGCGCCGTGGTCACGAAGGACGTGGCCCCCTATACCATCGTCGGCGGCGTGCCGGCAAAGCCGCTCCGCGAACGCTTTTCCCGCGAGATCGCGGCCCGGCTCGCCCGGATCGCCTGGTGGAACTGGCCCTTCGCGGTGATCCTGGAGCGGCTGGAGGATTTCCGCTCGGGGGATATCGAGGGGTTCTGTGCGCGGTGGGATCCGGTGGTGGCGCCGGACCAGCCCTTCAACCCGTCGGCATCGTAACCCGCACCCGCAGCCCCTGCGGGGTGTTGTCGGCCAGGTCCAGGCTGCCGCGATGGGCCTGGACGATTTCGGCGACGATGGCGAGGCCCAGGCCGAAGCCGGTGCCGCCGTCCCGGCGGGCGGTGTCGAGCTTGAAAAACGGGTCGAGCACCCGGGCGCGCTGGTCCTCCGGGATGCCGGGGCCGTTATCGGCCACCTCGATCACGAAAACGCCGTCGCCGGCGGTGAGGGTGAGGTCGGTCCGGCTGGCGAAACGGGTGGCGTTTTCGCAGAGATTGGCCACCGCCCTGCCAAGCGCCAGCGGCCGGCAGCGGGCGACCAGGCGGTTGGGGCCGTGGAAGCGGATGTCGTGGCCGATATCGGCGAAATCGCTGCAGATGGTCTGGAGCGTGCTGGCGACATCGGTGCGCTCCACCGCCTCGCGGGCATGGTCGTCGCGCAGATAGGCCAGGCTTTCATCCAGCAGCGCCTCCAGCCGCCGGACATCGCCGAGCAAAGCGGCGCGCAGATCCGGGTCGGCGACGCGGTCGGCGCGCAGGCGGATGCGGGTCAAGGGCGTGCGCAGATCGTGGCTGATGCCGCGCAGCATGCGGGTGCGGCTCTCGACCATGGTCACGATCCGCCGGCGCATGCGGTTCAGCGCCCGGGCCAGCGTGACGATCTCGGTGCTGCCGCGTTCCTCGAAAATCTCGGCCTCGCCAGACAGATCCGCTTCGGCCGCGGCGGCCGCGATGCGCCGCAGCGGCCGGGTGATCACCCGGCCCGAGAACACCGCGAACAGCAGGCCGAGGGTGACGATCGCCAGCAGGTAATACGGCACCTGGGCCGAAACGTCGCGCAGGATCATCCGCTCAGGATCGAGGGTGGCGACCAGCAGGGTCTGCCCCTGGTCGATCTTCAGCACCATCACCCGGGTCTCACCCAGGAAGGTACGCCACCCGCCGACCGGCGGCTCGATGTCCTCGGGCATGAACAACCAGCTGGTCAGCCTGTCGAAAACCCCATCCTCGGGCCGTCCGGTCACCAACCGGTCAGCCGTCTCGGGGGCGGCGAGGGACAGAACCCAGCCCGACCGCCGCGCCGCAGCAAGCACGGCGTCGCGGTCCGCGGGAGGGCTGTCCTCCACCAGATCGGCGACGACCCCGACCTGCCTGGCCACCTGCTTCAGGTCCGGCAGGGTGGACAGATTCTTGATCTGGCGTTCCAGAACCGGGCCGAAAGTGTCGACGACCGCCAGGCCGATCAGGATGATGACCATGATCTGAACCTGAAGGGTGGGCCGGTGGATGGTGAGGCGCTTCATCTCGGCTCCGGGGATGGTGGAGGCGTCGCGGCCATCTTCGCATAGCGCGGGCCACAGCGGGTGCGCCGCAACAAAACGTAACAAATCGACACCCCCGGGGCCGGCGCGATGTGGGAAGCAGACGGCATCGGTCCTTCATCGTCGCACGGAGCCGTCATGCGTCGTCTTGCTTTCCGGAACAGACCCCTTCTGCTGACCGCGCCCACCCTGGCCCTGCTCAGCCTGGCGCCGGCCGGTGCCGATGCCCGCGACTGGAGCCTGGTGCTGGGCGCCGGCGCCGGGCTCGCCCCCGAATATGAAGGCGGCGAGGATCTGGAGGTCTCGCCCCTGCCGCTGGTGATCTTCACCTGGCAGGACTGGCTGACGGTCTCGCCCGGCGGGGCCGAGGCCAGGGTGGCGCGCTGGGGGCGGCTGTCGGTCTCGGGCCGGCTCGGCTATGAAGGCGGCCGCGACCAGGACGATGCCGACCGGCTGAAGGGGCTGGGCGATGTCGACGGCGCCGCCACCGCCGGGCTGAAACTCGCCTGGACCCCCGAGCCCTTCGAGGTGTATCTGACCGTCGACCGGGCGCTGGGCGGCAGCGACGGGCTGACCGGCAAACTCGGCCTCGACTATACCGCGAGGGTCTCGGACCGGCTGACGCTGACCGCCGGGATTGCCGCGGTCATGGCCGATGACGAGCATATGCAGAGCTATTTCGGCATCACCCCCCGCCAGTCTGCCGCTTCGGGCCTGGCGCGGTATGATGCCGAGGCCGGGTTGAAGCGGGTCGACTTCGAAACCACAGCGACCTGGATGATCGGCGGCAACTGGATGTTGTTCGGTTCCGCCGGGGTGGGCGTGCTGACCGGCGATGCCGCCGACAGCCCGGTGGTGGAAGAGAAGGTCCAGCCCAGGCTGTCGCTGGCGCTGGGCTATCGGTTCTGAAGATCGAGACGAGGGCATGACGATGCAGCCGGGTGGGGGGCCCCATATCCTGATCGTCGAGGACGATGCCGGGATCGGCGGGCTGCTGGCCCTGACGCTTCAGGAAAACGGCATGCAGGCGACCCTGGTCGGCGATGGTCGCGGCATGGCCGGAGCCCTGGCGCGCCAGGGGTTCGACCTGATCGTGCTGGACGTGATGCTGCCCGACGAAGACGGCATCAGCCTGTGCCGGCGCCTGCGCGCCGACGCGACCATCCCGATCATCATGCTGACGGCGCTGGGCGAAGAGATCGACCGGATCGTCGGGCTGGAGGTGGGCGCGGACGACTATGTCACCAAGCCGTTCAGCCCGCGGGAACTGGTCGCCAGGATCCGCAGCCTGCTGCGCCGCGCCTCTTACGGCGCCGCCCTGCCCGACGGCCGCCGCCGGCTGCGCTTCGACGGCTGGGAGATCGACCCGCTGCGCCGCCAGCTGCACGATCCCTCCCGCGCCCGCATCGCGCTGACCACCACAGAATTCGACCTGCTGCTCGCCTTCTGCCGCAATCCCGGCCGGGTGATCACGCGCGAAGAGCTGCTGTCGCTGACCCATGCGGGGCTCGCCGGGCCGATCGAGCGCAGCATCGACGTGCATATCAGCCGGCTGCGCCAGAAGATCGAAGCCGACCCGAAAGAACCCGCCCTGCTGCGCACGGTGCGCCTGGGCGGCTATGTCTTCACGGCGGTGGTGGACGAGATCTGATTGCCCGGCTTGCGCGCCGGCGGGCGGGCGGTCAGGATCGACCGACGGATCACCGACCGCTCCGGAGGACACCGCCTTGCCGTCCGACGCCCCACGCTGCCCGCTGGATGCCACCGGCGACGAACTGGTCACGATCTTCCGCCGCACCTTTCAGCTGCCGCGCCCCGACGGATCGCTGCCCCGCACCTTCCACGAGCTGGAACATGCCTGCCTGGACGGCGTGTTCACCGTGACCCCGCCCGCAGATCCGGCGCTGGCGCAGGGGCTGTTCGCCCGGCCGGGGCGCTATCCGGCGCTGGTGCGGTTTTCGGGCGGGCTGTTGCCGGATGAACGGCTGCCGGATGCGCGCGGGATGGCGATCGCGCTGTCTGACGTAGAGGGTGAGGTCTGCGAAGGTGCGGTGCCCGGCCGGCAGGATTTCGTGATGGTCGATCAGCCGACCCCGCCGATGCGCGATGCCGCCGATGCGCTGGTGCTGTTCCGGGCGATCGACGGCCATCTGAAGCCGACGCTTGCCCGCATGCTGCTGCCCGGCGCGGTGATGCCGCGGGGACGGCCGCGCCTGCACTATCTGCAGATGATGGCCGATACGCTGCGCAACCATCTGAAAGGGCGCGACCTGGCCGGGCGGACCTATCATTCGGTGGCGCCCTTCGCGCTGGGCGCGGGGGCGATGAAGTTTCAGTGCCGGCCGGATGCCGCCTGGCGGAATGTGCGCGGCGGCAGCTTCGCCGAACGGCTGCGCAAGGCCTTCGCCCGCGGGCCGATCGGCTTCGATTTCCTGATCCAGCCCCGCCAGGGCGAGCACGAGTCGCTCGACGACGGCATCGCCCGCTGGACCGGGCCGTTCACCGCCGTGGCCCGGCTGGAGCTGCCGCCCCAGCCGGTGGTGGCGGGTCGCGGCCGCGACACCGCCTTCACCCCCTGGAACGCCCTTGCCGCCCACCGGCCGCTGGGAGAGCTGAACCGGCTGCGGCGGGTGACCTATGCCGCATCGGCGGCAAGGCGGGGGGCGTCTCAGACCTGAATGCCGCCGGCGATGTCGATCACATCGCCGGTCATGTAGCCGCCATGGGGCCCGGCCAGGAAACAGACCAGCGCCGCGACCTCGTCCAGCGTCGCGATCCGGCGAATGGGATGCAGATCCATCAGCGCATCGGGCACGCTGTCGCCCACCTCCGCCGCCATGTCGGTGGGCATGATGCCCGGCTGGACGACATTGACGGTGATGTTGCGCGGCCCCAGATCACGCGCCGCCCCGCGGGCATAGCCGGCGATCGCCGCCTTGCTGCCGGCATAGTCGGCGACGCCCGGGAAGGGCACACGGCTGCCCAGCGCCGAGCCGATGAAGACGATCCGGCCGCCATCCGACAGCACCGGCGCCGCGGCGCGCGTGGTCGCCACGGCCCCCGCGACATTGGTCTGCCACAGCCGGTCGAGCCGCGCCGTGTCGGCGGCCGGATCGTCCACCATCTGGCCCAGCACCGAGATCGCCGCATTGTTGACCAGAATGTCGAGCCGGCCGAATTCGGCCATCACCCGGCCGATCAGCGGTGCCGCCGCGGCCGTGTCGGCCTGGTCGCTGCGGAAGGCCGCCGCGCGCACCCCCTGCGCCTTCAGATCGGCCACCACCGCCGCAGCCTTGTCGGCCGAGGCGACATAGCTGATCGCCACATCCGCCCCCTGATCGGCCAGCGCCCGCGCCACCGCGGCGCCCAGGCCGCGGGACCCGCCGGTGACCAGCGCCACCCTGCCCGCCAGCATCTTCGAATCTGGCATCTTCGACGTCAGCATCTTCGACATGAGACCTCCGTTTCCGGCACCCGTGAGAGCGCCAAATTCAGTACCAATCGTTACGATAATGATTGGTATGAAATATGGACAGGGGCTGTCAAGCGGCATAGGATGCAGCCGATGATCATTTCCGGACCGGGCTGATGGGGCGCCATCGCGAATTCGATGTAGACCAGGCACTCGACGCCGTGATGTGCGTGTTCTGGCAGAAGGGCTATGAAGGTGCGTCCTATACCGACCTGACCCGGGCGGCCGGGGTGGAACGCCCGGCCCTGTATTCGGCCTTCGGCAACAAGGAAGAGATGTTCCGCAAGGCGCTCGCCCGCTATTACGAGCGCCACCTGGACTACATCCCGGCAGCGCTTGACCTGAAGACGGCGCGAGAGGTGGCGCGGCATATCCTGTTCAGCGCCATCGACCTCAACACCCGCCATCCCGACCATACCGGCTGCCTGGGCATCAACGGGCTGCTTGCCGGATCGGACGAGGCCGAACCGGTGCGCCGGATGCTGATCGAGGCCCGCGCCGCCGGTGAGGCGCAGCTCACCGCCCGCTTCGAGCGGGCGAAGGCCGAGGGCGACCTGCCGCCGACCGCCCGCCCGGAGGTGCTTGCCGCCTTTCTTCTGACCACCCTGCACGGCATGGCGGTGCAGGCGAAGGCCGGGTTCAGCCGGGAGAAGCTGGAGGCGATCGCAGACCTCGCCCTTGCCGCCTGGCCGGAGGTATAGTCCGGCCCTCAAGGTCGTCTGGCCGGCGCTTTCCGCACTGGCCGCTTTACGCCGGGCGACTTCCGGTTTATCCCCTGACCCACAGGACAGGGCGCGGGGGAAAACGTGGGGGCGGATGAAAACCCGGCGGGGCAGATGACCACGGAGACGGGGTCCGGCGCACGGCGTTCGGCCGAGAGCGAGGTGCCGGCCGGCACGATTTCGGCCCATCTGGTGGCCGAAGCGCTGGAAGGCGCCCATCGGCTGCGGCTGGATACCGGGCCGGTGCTGCGATCGGCCGGCATCGACCCGGTCGGGCTGACCCGGCCGGGGGCGCGGGTGGATGCCGAAACCTATGCCCGGCTGTGGCGCGGGCTGACCCGGCTGCTGGACGACGAATTCTTCGCGATGAACCGGCGGCGGATGAAGCGCGGCAGCTTCGGCTTCATGTGCGCCACCGCGCGCGAGGCGCCGGATCTGGGTGCGGCGCTGCGGATCATGACCCGGTTCATGATGCTGGTCTTCGACGATATCGATCTGCGCCTGCTGCGCCATGGCACCCATGCCCAGCTGGTGATGCGCGGCCGCCGCCCCACCGGCGGGGCGCCCCTGCCCCCGCCGCGCGCCTTCGCCGATTTCACCATCTGGCTGATGCTGCACGGCGCCGCCTGCTGGCTGGTCGGCCGGCGGATCCCGATCCGCTGGATCGATGTCCGCGCACGGGTGCCGGCCTATACCGACGATTACCGACGGTTGTTCTGCAACGATCTGCGCTTCGGCCAGCCCGACAGCCGCCTGATCTTCGATGCCGAGCTGCTGGACCTGCCGATCGACCGCTCGCGCCGGTCCCTGACCCGCTTTCTGAAACAGGCGCCGGGCAATATTCTGGTGCGCTATCGCAATGCCGATGCCTGGCTGGTGCGGGTGCGCCACCATCTGCGCGGCCTGCACCCCGACGACTGGCCGGATATCGACAGCCTGGCCACCGCCTTCGGCATCTCCACCGCCACCCTGCACCGCCGCCTGGCGGCCGAGGGCCAGAGCTACCGGGCGATCAAGGACGCGCTGCGCCTGGACATCGCCATCGACGTCCTCCGCGACCCCACCGCCTCGGTCGCCGACGCCGCCGCCGCGGCCGGCTTCGCCGACCCCAGCTCCTTCCACCGCGCCTTCCGCAAATGGACCGGCCAGAGCCCGGGGCGGTATCGGGCGGAGGGGGGTTAGGGCAGGGCTATCGCATTTGCCCGATGACGGATCGGGCGAATGCGTCAGACCATCCGGATCGCTTTCGCTTGCGACGGATGGAGATGGTTGGCCTGGCCGTTTTGAGGACGTTGAGGGCGAGTTTTCGGATGATGGCGAGGTTTTCCGGACCGTGGTCCTTGCGAGCGC
>NZ_JBBIAB010000045.1 GCF_039634785.1 Tistrella mobilis
CGCCCGTCTCGGCCAGAACCTTCGTGATCGCAGCCGTCAGCGTCGTCTTGCCATGGTCCACGTGACCGATCGTGCCGATGTTCACGTGCGGCTTGCTGCGCTCGAACTTTTCCTTACCCATGGCTCTCGCCTCCGTCTTTCCAAACGTTTTTCAAACCGGTCGTCGATCCGCGGATCAGCCCGCGTACTTCGCCTTGACCTCGTCCGCCAGATGCTGCGGAACCGGCTCGTAATGGTCGAACTGCATCGTGTACTGGGCGCGGCCCTGGGACATCGAGCGCAGCTGGTTGACGTAGCCGAACATGCTGGCCAGCGGCACCATGGCGTTCACGACGCGGGCGTTGCCGCGGCTGTCCATGCTGCTCACCTGACCACGGCGGCTGTTCAGGTCGCCGATGATGTCGCCCATGTACTCGTCCGGAGTGACGACCTCGACCTTCATGATCGGCTCGAGGAGGACCGGACGGCTCTTGCCCATGGCCTCGCGGAACGCGGCACGCGACGCGATTTCGAAGGCGAGCACCGAGCTGTCGACGTCGTGATAGGCGCCGTCGATCAGTTCGGCCTTGAGGTTCACCACCGGGAAGCCCGCGATCACGCCGTTGCCCAGGCAGGACTCGATGCCCTTCTGAACGCCGGGGACGTATTCGCGCGGAACCGAGCCGCCGACGACCTTGTTCTCGAACGCGAAGCCTTCCTCGCCCTCGACGGGCTCGAACTTCAGCTTCACCCGCGCGAACTGGCCCGAACCGCCGGTCTGCTTCTTGTGGGTGTAGTCGACCTCGACCGCCTGGCCGAAGCGCTCGCGATAGGCCACCTGCGGCTGACCGACATTCGCCTCGACCTTGAACTCGCGGCGCATGCGATCGACGATGATCTCGAGATGGAGCTCGCCCATGCCCTTGATCACGGTCTGGCCGCTTTCCTCGTCGGTCGACACGCGGAAGGACGGATCCTCCTGCGCCAGACGCGACAGGGCGAGGCCCATCTTCTCCTGGTCGCTCTTGGTCTTCGGCTCGACCGCGACCTCGATCACCGGATCCGGGAACTCCATGCGCTCCAGGATGATCTTGGCATCCGAGGCGCAGAGGGTGTCACCGGTGGTGGTGCCCTTCATGCCGCAGAGCGCCACGATATCGCCGGCGCGGGCTTCCTTGACGTCCTCGCGGCTGTTCGCATGCATCAGCAGCATGCGGCCGACGCGCTCGCGATCACCCTTCACGGTGTTCAGCACGTAGGAGCCGCTCTCGACCACACCCGAATAGACGCGGATATAGGTCAGCGAGCCGACGAAGGGGTCCGACATGATCTTGAAGGCCAGCGCCGAGAAGGGCGCCTCGTCCTTGCTCTCGCGGACCAGCGTGGTCTCCGGATCGTCGACGGCGGTGCCGCGGACGGAGGGGACGTCGACCGGCGAGGGCAGGAAGTCGATCACGGCGTCGAGCAGGGGCTGCACGCCCTTGTTCTTGAACGCCGAACCGTTGATCACGGGGACGAACTGACGCGCCAGCGTGCCCTTGCGGATGCAGCGCTTCAGGGTGGCGACGTCCGGCTCGTTGCCCTCGAGATAGGCCTCCATCACCTCGTCGTCGGCCTCGACGGCCGTCTCGACCAGCTTCTGGCGGTACTCTTCGGCGCGGTCGGCGAGATCGGCCGGGATGTCACGCTCTTCGAACTCGGCGCCGAGGCTCTCGTCCTTCCAGACGACCGCCTTCATCTTCACCAGGTCGACGATGCCGACATATTCCGACTCGGAGCCGATCGGCAGGCTCAGAACCAGCGGGTTGGCGCCCAGCCGGTCGACCATCATGTCGACGCAGCGGTAGAAGTTGGCGCCCATGCGGTCCATCTTGTTGACGAAGCAGATGCGCGGCACGCGGTACTTGTCCGCCTGCCGCCACACCGTCTCCGACTGGGGCTCGACGCCCGCGACACTGTCGAACACCGCGACCGCGCCGTCGAGAACGCGGAGCGAACGCTCCACCTCGATGGTGAAGTCGACGTGGCCCGGGGTGTCGATGATGTTGATGCGGTGGTTGTTCCAGAAGCAGGTCGTCGCGGCCGACGTGATGGTGATGCCGCGCTCCTGCTCCTGCTCCATCCAGTCCATCGTGGCCGCACCCTCGTGCACCTCACCGATCTTGTGGGACCGGCCGGTGTAATAGAGGATGCGCTCGGTCGTCGTCGTCTTACCGGCATCGATGTGCGCCATGATGCCGATGTTGCGGTAGGCCTCGATGGGCGTCGTGCGTGCCATGTTCGCGTCCAGGAAGCTGGGGTTTCTAAGAGACGGCCGACCCGTTACCAGCGATAGTGCGAGAACGCCTTGTTGGCGTCCGCCATGCGGTGGGTGTCTTCACGCTTCTTGATTGCGGTGCCACGGCTCTGCGCGGCATCGAGCAGTTCGCCGGCCAGACGCTCCACCGCCGTGTTCTCGGAACGGTTCCGGGCGGCGGTGATCAGCCAGCGGATGGCCAGGGCCTGGGCGCGATCGGGGCGGACCTCGACCGGGACCTGATAGGTGGCGCCACCGACGCGGCGGCTCTTCACCTCGACCGCCGGGCGCACGTTCTCGAGCGCCTCGTGGAAGACGCGGAGGCCTTCCTGACGGGTCTTCTGCTCGATCAGATCGAAGGCGCCGTAGACGATCGCTTCCGCGACCGACTTCTTGCCATCATACATCAGCACGTTCATGAACTTGCTGACGACGGCATCGCCGAACTTCGGATCCGGGAGAACCTGGCGCTTTTCAGCGGCATGACGACGGGACATGGATCAACCTCTCCTTGACGGCCGGATCACTTCGGCCGCTTGGCGCCGTACTTCGAACGACGCTGACGACGGTTCTTGACGCCCTGGGTGTCCAGCGTGCCGCGGAGGATGTGGTAGCGCACGCCCGGAAGGTCCTTCACGCGGCCGCCACGGATCAGCACCACCGAGTGCTCCTGAAGGTTGTGACCTTCGCCCGGAATGTAGCTGGTGACTTCGAAGCTGTTGGTCAGACGCACGCGGGCGACCTTACGAAGCGCCGAGTTCGGCTTCTTCGGGGTGGTCGTGTACACGCGGGTGCAGACACCACGCTTCTGGGGGCACGCCTCGAGGGCCGGCACCTTGTTGCGATCCACCGGCGCGAGGCGCGGCTTGCGGATCAGCTGATTGATCGTGGGCATCCAATCGATCCCGTCAAACTTGGGCTGCAGGGTTTGCGACCCTGCGTCCACACAAAAACCGTCGGAGGGCAAAGCCCCTTTCCCGCCAACGGCACAAATGCCGGCTCGGGAAAGGCTTTACCTTCCGGGGGCTGTTTTCGCCGGCCCCTACGGCATGGAGGGGACCGGATGTCCGTGCGGCATGGACGCGCCCGCCCATGGGGGTCCGCACACCAGCCCCCGAAGTGAGCGCGCATACTAGTTGTGGCCCCTCCCCCCGTCAACCCCAAAAGGCTTGACACGCAAGGGTTTCCGGCCCGTCGGGGAATCCCGCGGGACTCTGCGGAATCCTGCAGGATTCCCGCGAAAAGCGAGGACCCGTACCTCCGGGGCGGGTAGCGGACCTGCATCATCTGCATGCCCCGGCCTCCCCCCGGCCCCGCCCCCTCAAACGCCGACGGCCCTGTTGCCGCCCCTCGAAGGGCAGCAACAGGGCCGCGGTGTCGTCCGGGGCGTCCTGGCCTGCAGGGTTACTCCGCAGCGCCCGGCACGTCGGCGGAGCTTTCCAGCGCCGTCTCGTCGCCGTCCTCGTTGCCGAGCAGGGCCTTGTCGCGGTTGGCCGCGATCGACTTCAGCCGGTTCACGGCGGCACCGGTGCCGGCCGGGATCAGCCGGCCGACGATGACGTTCTCCTTCAGGCCGTCCAGCGTGTCCATCTTGCCGGCGGTCGCCGCCTCGGTGAGCACGCGGGTGGTCTCCTGGAACGACGCCGCCGAGATGAACGACCGGGTCAGCAGCGAGGCCTTGGTGATGCCCTGGAGCACCGGCTCGGCCTTCGCCTCGCGCATGTCGGGCTGACGCTCGCCGCCTTCCGACGCCAGACGCTCGGCATTGCGCTGCCGGACCTTGGCGTTGATCTGGTCGAACTCGAACCGGTCGACCTGCTCGCCGAGCAGGAAGGTGGTGTCGCCCGGATCCAGGATCTCGACCTTCTGCAGCATCTGGCGAACGATCACCTCGATGTGCTTGTCGTTGATCTTCACGCCCTGCAGCCGGTAGACCTCCTGGATCTCGTTGATCAGGTAGGAGGCCAGCTCCTCGACACCCAGCACGCGCAGGATGTCGTGGGGCACCGGGTTGCCGTCCATCAGCAGGTCGCCGCGGCGGACATAGTCACCCTCCTGGACCGTCAGGTGCTTGCCCTTCGGGACCAGGTACTCGCGCGGCTCCTGATCCGCCTCGTCCGGCACGATCAGGATGCGGCGCTTGCTCTTGTAGTCGCGGCCGAACTCGACCTTGCCCTGGATCTCGGCGATGACCGCATGATCCTTGGGCTTGCGGGCCTCGAACAGTTCCGCGACGCGCGGCAGACCACCGGTGATGTCGCGGGTCTTGCTGCTCTCGCGCGGGATACGCGCCAGAACGTCACCTGCGTTCACCTGCTGGCCATTCTCCACCGACAGCACGGCATCCACGCTCATGAAATAGCGGGCTTCCATGCCGTTCGGCAGGGTCAGGACCTCGCCCTGGCTGTCGCGCAGCGTGATCCGCGGGCGCAGATCCGCGCCACGGGGCTGCTGGCGCCAGTCGATGACGACCTTGTTGGCGATACCGGTGGCCTCGTCCATCCGTTCCAGCAGCGAGATGCCGTCGACCAGGTCGACGTAATGCGCCACACCGCTGGTTTCGGTGATGATCGGCACCGTATACGGGTCCCAATCCGCCAGACGCTGACCGGCGGTGACCATCTGGCCCTCGTCCACGAACAGACGACCACCATAGGGCACCTTGTGCCGCGCCTTCTCGCGGCCGTCCTCGGCAAGGAGGACGACTTCGAGATTGCGGGACATGACGACCAGGGCGCCCTGGCTGTCGCGCACCACATTGCGGTTCACCAGCTGCACGCGGCCTTCGTAATTGGCCTCGATGCTGGAGACGACCGCGCCGCGCTGCGCCGCACCGCCGATATGGAAGGTCCGCATGGTCAGCTGCGTGCCCGGCTCGCCGATCGACTGCGCCGCGATGACGCCGACCGCCTCGCCAATATTCACCCGCGTGCCGCGCGCCAGATCGCGACCATAGCAGGCCGCGCAGACGCCGTGGCCGCTCTCGCAGGTCAGCACCGAGCGGATGCGGATGGCTTCGACGCCGGCCTCGTCGACCCGCTCGACCACCGCCTCGTCGATCAGCTCGCCGGCAGCCACCACGACCTCGCCGGTCGTGGGATGGGTCACCGCCTCGGCGGCGGTCCGGCCCAGGATACGATCGGCCAGGGTCTCGATCACCACGCCGCCGTCGATGACGGCACGGGTCATCAGGCCCTGCTCGGTCCCGCAATCTTCCTCGGTGATGACGCAGTCCTGCGCCACGTCGACGAGACGGCGGGTGAGATAACCCGAGTTCGCGGTCTTCAGCGCCGTGTCGGCCAGGCCCTTACGGGCACCGTGCGTCGAGTTGAAGTACTCGAGCACCGACAGGCCTTCCTTGAAGTTCGAGATGATCGGCGTCTCGATGATCTCGCCCGAGGGCTTGGCCATCAGGCCCCGCATGCCCGCAAGCTGCTTCATCTGGGCCGCCGAACCACGGGCGCCGGAATGGGCCATCATGTAGATCGAGTTCATGTGGCGGGGGCTTTTGGCCATGCCCGCCTGACCCTGACCCGAGATGACGCGCATCATGGCGTCCGCGACCTGGTCGGTGCACTTCGCCCAGGCGTCGACGACCTTGTTGTACTTTTCACCCTTGGTGATGAGACCCTCCTGGTACTGGGTCTCGTACTGCTTCACCTCTTCGGTGGTGACGGCCACCAGCTCCGCCTTCTCGTCGGGGACGATCATGTCGTCCTTGCCGAACGAGATGCCGGCGCGCGCCGCACGGCGGAAGCCGAGCGCCATCAGCCGGTCGCAGAAGATCACCGTTTCCTTCTGACCGCAGTGGCGGTAGACGGCGTCGATGACGTTGGTGATCTCTTTCTTGGTCAGAACCCGGTTGATCAGGTCGAACTTGATCTTGGGGTTCCGCGGCAGGATCTCGGAGAGCAGCATGCGGCCCGGGGTCGCATCCACCATCACCGTGATCGGGTTGTTGTCGTCGTCCACCGTGCGGTAGCGGCAGCGGATCTTGGCATGCAGGCTGACGACGCCGGCGTCGAGCGCCTGGTCGATCTCGCCCACATCGGCGAACACCATGCCCTCGCCCAGCTCGTTCTCGCCGATCTGGGTCTGGTAGTAGAGGCCGAGGACGATGTCCTGCGACGGCACGATGATCGGCTTGCCGTTCGCGGGGCTCAGGATGTTGTTGGTCGACATCATGAGCACGCGGGCTTCAAGCTGCGCCTCGATCGACAGCGGCACATGCACCGCCATCTGGTCGCCGTCGAAGTCGGCGTTGAAGGCCGCGCAGACCAGCGGGTGCAGCTGGATCGCCTTGCCCTCGATCAGCACCGGCTCGAAAGCCTGGATGCCGAGGCGGTGCAGGGTCGGCGCGCGGTTCAGGAACACCGGATGCTCGCGGATGACTTCGTCGAGCACGTCCCAGACCTCGGGGCGCTCTTTCTCCACCATGCGCTTCGCCGCCTTGATGGTGGTGGCGAGGCCATAGAGTTCGAGCTTCGAGTAGATGAACGGCTTGAAGAGTTCGAGCGCCATCTTCTTGGGCAGGCCGCACTGGTGGAGCTTCAGCTCCGGGCCCACCACGATGACCGAACGACCCGAATAGTCGACGCGCTTGCCGAGCAGGTTCTGACGGAACCGGCCCTGCTTGCCCTTCAGCATGTCGGACAGCGACTTCAGCGGACGCTTGTTGGCGCCGGTGATGACGCGGCCGCGACGGCCGTTGTCGAACAGCGCATCCACCGCTTCCTGCAGCATGCGCTTCTCGTTGCGCACGATGATGTCGGGCGCGCGCAGTTCGAGCAGACGCTTCAGGCGGTTGTTGCGGTTGATGACGCGGCGATAGAGGTCGTTCAGGTCCGAGGTCGCGAAGCGGCCACCGTCCAGCGGCACCAGCGGGCGCAGGTCCGGCGGGATGACGGGCACGACTTCCAGGATCATCCACTCGGGACGATTCTCGGACTCGATGAAGGATTCGAGCAGCTTCAGCCGCTTGACCAGCTTCTTGCGCTTGGCTTCCGACGAGGTCTCGACCAGCTCGGTGCGCATCTCATCGCTCTCGCGATCGAGATCGAGCTGCTTCAGCATGTCGCGGATGGCTTCGGCGCCGATACCCGCCTGGAAGGCGTCCGGGCCGTATTCCTCCTGCGCACGCATGAACTGCTCTTCCGTCAGCAGCTGGTGCTGCTTGAGCGGCGTGAGGCCCGGCTCCATCACCACGTAGTTCTCGAAATAGAGAACCCGCTCGATGTCCTTCAGCGTCATGTCGAGCAGAAGGCCGATGCGCGAGGGCAGCGACTTCAGGAACCAGATATGCGCGACCGGCGAGGCCAGTTCGATATGGCCCATGCGTTCACGACGCACCTTGGCCTGAATGACCTCGACGCCGCACTTCTCGCAGACGATGCCGCGATGCTTCATGCGCTTGTACTTGCCGCACAGGCATTCGTAGTCCTTGATCGGACCGAAAATGCGTGCGCAGAACAGGCCGTCGCGCTCCGGCTTGAACGTGCGGTAGTTGATCGTCTCGGGCTTCTTGACCTCGCCATACGACCAGGACCGGATCTTCTCCGGGCTGGCGATGGAGATGCGGATCGCATCGAAGGACTGCGCCCCCGAACCGAAGCCGAACAGATTGAGCACGTCGTTGTTCATGGGAAAGTCGCTCTCCCTTAGCGCGTCTTCCGCAAGGTCTGCGGAGTGCGGACGGCGCGGCGGACGGATATGGCAGCCATATCCATCCGCCGCGCCGGAGATCGGCCGGGCCGATGGCGTCAGTCGTTACGGACCAGTTCGACGTCGAGGCCGAGTGCCTGGATTTCCTTCACGAGAACGTTGAAGCTCTCGGGGATGCCGGCCTCGAAGGTATCGTCGCCCTTGACGATCGCCTCGTAGATCTTGGTCCGGCCCGACACGTCGTCGGACTTCACCGTCAGCATTTCCTGCAGCGTGTAGGCGGCACCATAGGCCTGGAGCGCCCACACCTCCATTTCACCGAAACGCTGACCGCCGAAATGCGCCTTACCGCCCAGCGGCTGCTGGGTGACCAGGCTGTAGGGGCCGATGGACCGGGCGTGGATCTTGTCGTCGACCAGGTGGTGGAGCTTCAGCATGTAGATGTAGCCCACGGTCACCTTGCGGTCGAAGGGCTCACCCGTGCGGCCGTCGATCAGCTGGACCTGACCGGAATGGTCGAGCCCGGCTTCTTCCAGCATCCGCACGACGTCGCCTTCGTTGGCACCGTCGAAGACCGGGGTCGCCATCGGCACGCCGCGCTTCAGATTGCGCGCCAGCTCCAGCACCTCGGCATCCGACATGCCGTCGATCTCGCGGCAGTCGTCTTCCCGTTCATAGACCTGACGCAGATAGGCACGCAGGTCGTCCATGGTCTTGCCGCGGTCCATCTCCTCGACGATCTTGCCGATCTTGCGGCCGAGCCCGGCCGAAGCCCAGCCCAGATGCGTCTCGAGGATCTGCCCGACATTCATGCGGCTCGGCACGCCCAGCGGGTTCAGCACGATGTCGACATTGCCGCCGTCTTCCAGATACGGCATGTCCTCGATCGGCATGATGCGCGAGATGACGCCCTTGTTGCCGTGACGGCCGGCCATCTTGTCGCCCGGCTGAAGCTTGCGCTTCACGGCGATGAAGACCTTGACCATCTTGAGCACGCCGGGCGGCAGCTCGTCGCCGCGCTGCAGCTTCTCGACCTTGTTCTCGAAGCGCTTCTGAAGCTGATCGACCCGCTGGTCGAGCTGCTTCTTCACCGCCTCGATATCGGCCATGCGAGCCTCGTCGGCGATGGCGATCTGCCACCACTGACCGCGGGTGAAGGACGAGAGCACCTCGTCGGTCACCACCTCGCCCGCCTTGATGCCGCGCGGGCCGCCGACGATCTTCTGACCGTCGAGCAGGTCGCGGAGCTGGCGATAGGCGTTGCGCTCCAGGATCGCGCGCTCGTCGTCGCGGTCCTTGGCCAGACGGTCGATCTCTTCCCGCTCGATCGCCAGGGCGCGCTGGTCCTTGTCGACGCCGCGGCGCGAGAACACCCGCACTTCGACGACGGTGCCGGTCACACCCGGCGGCACGCGCAGCGAGGTGTCGCGGACATTCGCGGCCTTCTCGCCGAAGATGGCGCGGAGCAGCTTCTCTTCCGGCGTCATCGGGCTTTCGCCCTTCGGCGTGACCTTGCCGACCAGAATGTCGCCCGCCTTCACCTCGGCACCGATATAGGTGATGCCGGCCTCGTCGAGATTGCGGAGGCCTTCCTCACCGACATTCGGGATGTCGCGGGTGATTTCCTCAGGCCCCAGCTTCGTGTCGCGGGCCATCACCTCGAATTCCTCGATATGGATCGAGGTGAACACGTCGTCCGAGACGATGCGTTCCGAGATGAGGATCGAGTCCTCGAAGTTGTAGCCCATCCACGGCATGAACGCGACGAGCACGTTCCGGCCGAGGGCGAGGTCGCCCAGCTCGGTCGACGGGCCGTCGGCGATGATGTCGCCGGCCTGGATCCGGTCACCCACCTTCACCAGCGGACGCTGGTTGATGCAGGTGTTCTGGTTCGACCGCTGGAACTTCGACAGCTTGTAGATGTCGACGCCGTTGGTGGCGCCGTCGCCGTCGGTCACGCGGATCACGATGCGGGTGGCGTCGACCTGGTCGACCACGCCGCCGCGCTTTGCGGCCAGCGCCACGCCCGAGTCGCGTGCCACCACCGGCTCGATGCCGGTGCCGACCAGCGGCGCCTCGGCACGGACCAGCGGCACCGCCTGACGCTGCATGTTCGAGCCCATCAGCGCGCGGTTCGCGTCGTCGTTCTCAAGGAACGGGATCAGCGAGGCCGCAACCGAAACCAGCTGCTTCGGCGACACGTCGATATGGGTGATCTGCTCGCGCGGCGACATGACGAACTCGCCCATCTCGCGGCAGGTCACCAGCTCGTTGACGAAGCGGCCTTCGGCATCGAGATCGGCATTGGCCTGCGCGATGGTGTAGCGGCCCTCTTCCATCGCCGAGAGGTACACGACCTCGTCGGTGACGCGGCCGTCGACCACCTTGCGATAGGGGCTTTCGATGAAGCCGTATTTGTTCACCCGCGCATAGGTGGCCAGGCTGTTGATCAGACCGATATTCGGGCCTTCCGGCGTCTCGATCGGGCAGATGCGGCCGTAATGCGTGGGATGGATGTCGCGGACCTCGAAGCCCGCCCGCTCGCGGGTCAGACCGCCCGGGCCAAGCGCCGACAGGCGGCGCTTATGGGTGATTTCCGACAGCGGGTTGGTCTGGTCCATGAACTGCGACAGCTGCGAAGAGCCGAAGAACTCGCGCACCGCCGCCGCCGCCGGCTTCGCATTGATCAGGTCGTGGGGCATGACCGACTCGATGTCGACCGAGCCCATACGCTCCTTGATCGCGCGCTCCATGCGCAGCAGACCGATGCGGTACTGGTTCTCCATCAGCTCGCCGACCGACCGGACGCGGCGGTTGCCGAGATGGTCGATGTCGTCGATCTCGCCCTTGCCGTCCTTCAGGTCGACCAGGGTCTTGATGACCGAGAGGATGTCCTCGCGGCGCAGCACCCGCACGCTGTCGTCGGTGTCGAGGCCGAGACGCATGTTCATCTTCACGCGACCGACGGCCGAGAGGTCGTAGCGCTCGCTGTCGAAGAACAGGCTCTCGAACAGGGCCTCGGCGGTCTCGGGGGTCGGCGGCTCACCCGGGCGCATCACCCGGTAGATGTTCATGAGCGCTTCGTCGCGGGTGTCGGTGCGGTCCAGCATCAGCGTGTTGCGCATATAGGCGCCCACATTGATGTGGTCGATCGCCAGCGTCGGCAGCCGGGTGATGCCCAGCTCCTCCAGCTTCACCAGATGCTCGGCGGTGATCTCGTCACCGGCCTCGATAAGGACCTCGCCGGTGGTCTCGTCGATCACGTCCTCGCCGGCATAGGCGCCGATCAGGTCTTCCGGCGCCACCACGAAGGCGCGCAGGCCGCTTTCGACCAGCTTGCGGATCACCCGCGGCGCCAGCTTCTTGCCGGCCTCGGCGACGACCTCGCCGGTATCGGCGTCGATCAGGTCGCGGGCGAGCTTGATGCCGCGCAGGCGGTCTTCGACGAAGGGCGTCTGCCAGCCCTTGTCGTTCTGCTCGTAGGTGATCGTGGCGTAGAAGGTCGAGAGGATCTGCTCGTTGTCATAGCCGAGCGCGCGCAGCAGCGTGGTCGCCGGCAGCTTGCGGCGACGGTCGATGCGCACATAGACCAGATCCTTGGCGTCGAACTCGAAATCGAGCCACGAGCCGCGATAGGGGATGATCCGGGCGGCGTAGAGCAGCTTGCCCGAGGCATGGGTCTTGCCGCGGTCATGGTCGAAGAAGACGCCCGGCGAGCGGTGCATCTGGCTGACGATGACGCGCTCGGTGCCGTTGACGATGAAGGTGCCCTTGTCCGTCATGAGCGGCATGTCGCCCATGTAGACGTCCTGCTCCTTGATGTCGCGGATCGACCGGGCGCCGGTGTCTTCGTCGATGTCCCACACGACCAGACGCAGCGTGACCTTCAGCGGCGCGGCGAAGGTCATGCCGCGCTGCTGGCATTCCTCGACGTCGAACTTCGGGGTCTCGAGTTCATAGCGCACGAACTCGAGAGTCGCGCGGTCGGAAAAGTCCTTGATCGGAAAAACCGACTTGAACACGCCCTGCAGACCGCTATCCGGGCGCTGGGCCGGATCGGCGTCGAGCTGAAGGAACTGGTCGTACGACTTCTTCTGGACCTCGATCAGGTTCGGCAGCGTCGTGACTTCGGGGATGCGACCGAAGCTCTTCCGAACGCGCTTGCGACCCGTAAACGAGTATGCCATCGTCGTTCCTCTCGAACCGTTTTTCTAACGGCGTCGGCGCCGTCAATTCATGCGCCCGCCCCGCCTGCAGGACCCCCGGCATTCACCGGAGCCGGTCCTCAGACAGTCGATCCCGCACTCACCGCCCCAGGCCACCGGCTGCCGACGCGCCGGTGAAGTCGGACGTTTCGACGAAAACGGCCGGCACTCCGCCCGCGCGCGTCGCGCGCTGCGATGAGCCGACCAGCCATCCGTCGTTCACGTCCTGCTGCGTGCCCGTCCATGACGGGATCGCATCCTTCCGCCGAGGGACGATCGCCTGCATATCCGTCTGAAATCCACACACCCGAAGACGCGTCCGATCCAGCCACATACACATGCGGTTGCGGCGCCATGCCGGATCCTGCATGACGCCCGATGAAACCCGTAAGTAGTTGCGTGTGTCCAGCCTGTCGCGGAGCCAAAGCTGCCCGTCACCACTTGCGAGCCTGTGACCATATCCGAAAGCGAGGCGGATGGGAAGATTTTTGTTGCAGCACATGGCCGCGCCCATCACGGCGGCGATCGATGGTCCGGCCCGCCGGCCACACGGCCCTGCCCGTCGCGCCCCCGGCGGCGATGCCACCGAAGGATCCTCCCGGCAAGGCGACGCCGCCCGCCCCCGGGCGAACCGGGGTCGGGCGGCGCAGCTGCCGCGACACCCTTGGGCGTCGCGGCGGATCGCTCGGTCGAGCGATGCGTCGGGTCGGGTGAATTACTTCACTTCGACCTTCGCACCGGCCTCTTCCAGCTTCTTCTTCATCGCCTCGGCTTCGTCCTTGGTCACGCCTTCCTTCACCGGCTTCGGCGCGCCCTCGACCAGGTCCTTGGCTTCCTTCAGGCCAAGGCCCGTGATCGCACGGACTTCCTTAATGACGTTGATCTTCTTCTCGCCGGCATCGGCGAGGATCACGTCGAACTCGGTCTTCTCCTCGACCGGGGCGGCAGCCTCGGCGGCGCCACCGGCGGCAGCCACGGCGACCGGAGCGGCGGCGGAGACGCCCCACTTCTCTTCGAGCATCTTCGAGAGCTCGGCGGCCTCGATAACGGTGAGGGCGGACAGCTCGTCAACCAGGCGGGCGAGATCGGCCATTGTAGTAGCTCCTGAACTTCGATCCGGGTCGGCCCGCGCGGGGTCCGGTCACGGGCCGGCATCTGCCGTGCCACCAACCGGTGCCCTGGGTCGGGCGGGCCTTCGATGATGGGTTTGGTCCGAGGGGTGGGCAGCCTGGGGTCAGGCGGCCTGGTCCTTCTCGGCATAGGCCTTGAGGACACGGGCCAGCTGGCCGCCGGGGGCCTGCAGCACGCCGACGATGCGGCTCGCGGGCGCCTGAAGGACGCCGATGAGCTTGCCGCGCAGTTCGTCGAGCGACGGCAGGTCCGCAAGGGCCTTGATGCCGTTGGCGTCGAGGGTCTGACCGATGATGCCGCCGCCCAGAACAACGAGCTTCTCGTTGGTCTTGGCGAACTTCATCGTGGCCTTGGCCGCCGCCACCGGATCCGACGACACCGCAATGGCGGTCGGGCCGTTGAACAGCGGGATGATCCCCTCGAAAGCCGTCCCCTGGAGTGCCAGACGGGCGAGCGTGTTCTTGGTGACCTTGAAGGACGCGCCAACCTCGCGCATCCCGATCCGGAGCTGGGTGGACTCGGCCACCGTCAGACCCCGGTAATGGGTCACCACCACGACGCCCGCGGACGTGAAGGACTGGCGCAGTTCTGCGACCAGCTCTTCCTTGCTTGCACGATCCACGGTTCGTCTCCGCGTGTGGGTTACCATGCGACGCGCCGGCTCCCCCGGATAAGGGGGGACGCCGCATCGCGGCTCGGTGGCACCGCCTCTGGTTTCCGGCCGGGCCGGGAACCCTCGGGGTGCCGTCCGCACCTGCCGCGAGTCTGCGAACCGTCCGGACCGGCAAGACGCCGCACCGGATCGATTGCTCGCCGTCTGGACAGGCGGATCCCGGGGGATCCATTAAATGCCGGGCGCTCCGGTCGGAACCGGGGGTCCGGCACACCTGCCGTCTCGGACAGGACGGTCTTCAGTCATCCGGCCCGCGGGAACCCGCCGGCCGGATGAAGGTCTTGAAGTCAGGCCGCGTTGCCCTGGCCACCCGGCTGGGTGATCTCGGCAACGTCGACGCGCACGCCCGGACCCATGGTCGAGCTGAGCGCCAGCTTCTTCAGGTAGGTGCCCTTGGCACCCGACGGCTTCGCCTTGATCAGCGCATCCACGAAGGCGCGGATGTTCTCGACCAGGGCGGTCTCCGAGAAGCTCGCCTTGCCGACGCCGCCATGGATGATACCGGCCTTTTCGACGCGGAATTCAACCTGGCCGGCCTTGGCGGCCTTGACCGCATCGGCGACGTTCGGGGTGACGGTGCCGAGCTTCGGGTTCGGCATCAGGCCGCGGGGGCCGAGCACGCGGCCCAGACGACCCACCACCGGCATGAGGTCCGGGGTCGCGATGGCGCGCTCGAAATCGATCTTGCCGCCGAGGATCTCTTCGGCCAGATCTTCCGCACCCACCACTTCGGCGCCGGCCGCACGGGCCTCTTCGGCCTTGTCGCCGCGGGCGAAGACCGCCACGCGCACGCTCTTGCCGGTGCCGTTGGGCAGCTGCACCACGCCACGGACCATCTGGTCGGCGTGACGCGGATCGACGCCCAGGCCGACCGAGATTTCGACGGTCTCGTCGAACTTCGCGCCGGCATTGGCCTTCACCAGCGCCACCGCCTCGTCAAGGCCGTAGAGCTTCTCGCGATCGACGGTCGCGCGGGCCTGCTTCAGTCGCTTGCCGTGGAACGCCATCCGATTACTCCACCACCACGAGGCCCATGGACCGGGCCGAGCCCTTCACCATCTGAATCGCGCCGTCCAGGTCGTTCGCGTTCAGATCGACCATCTTGTCCTCGGCGATCTTGGCGATCTGCTCGAGGGTGATGGAACCGGACTGGGCCTTGCCGGGGGTGGCACCGCCCTTGGAGATGCCCGCGGCCTTCTTGATGTAGTACGAAACCGGCGGCTTCTTCATGATGAAGGTGAAGCTGCGGTCCTGGTAGGCCGTGATGACCACCGGGATCGGCATGCCGACTTCCATACCCTGGGTCTGCGCGTTGAACGCCTTGCAGAACTCCATGATGTTCAGGCCGCGCTGACCGAGCGCGGGACCGATCGGCGGCGACGGGTTCGCCTTACCGGCCGGCACCTGAAGCCGGATATAGCCGGTAATCTTCTTTGCCATGTTCAGACCCTTCCATTCAGACGGGGCGGCGGTGGCGGCCCTGGCAAGGCCTCCCGCCGGCACCACCCGCGATCGCCCGTGCCGTCACCGGCTCCGGAGCTGCGGGCTGCATCCGCCCGGCGGATGCCGGAACGGATGCGGGCGAAGCCGGCCCTGAAGAGGCCGGCTTCGCCCGAAGCCTTGATGTCTCAGACCTTTTCGACCTGAGAGAATTCCAGTTCGACCGGGGTCGAGCGGCCGAAGATCGAAACGGCCACCTTCAGGCGAGCCCGCTCGTCGTCGACATCCTCGACCACACCGTTGAACGAGGTGAACGGACCGTCGGCCACCCGCACCTGCTCGCCGATCTCGAAGCTGATCGACGGCTTGGGGCGCTCGACGCCTTCCTTCACCTGATTGATGATCCGGTCGGCTTCCGCCTGGGTGATCGGCACGGGGCGCGAGCCGCCGCCGCCCAGGAACCCGGTGACCTTCGGCGTGTCCTTGACCAGATGCCAGGTGTCGTCGGTCAGCTGCATCTTCACCAGCACATAGCCGGGGAAGAACTTGCGCTCGGTGTTGACCTTCACGCCGCGGCGGACCTCGACCACGTCTTCCGACGGCACCAGGACCTCTTCGATCAGGCCTTCCATGCCCTTGCGGGCGGCCTGTTCGCGGATCGACTGCGCCACCTTCTTCTCGAAGCCCGAGTAGACGTGGATGATGTACCAGTTGCTGATCATGGTGCCGGCTCCTCGTTCAGGTCAGGCGCCGAGGCCGAGGATCAGCCGAACGCCCCAGGCGATCACCTGGTCGGCGACGAAGAAGAAGATCGCCGCGACGAACGCCATCACGAACACGGTGGCGGTGGTGATCAGCGTTTCCTTGCGGGTCGGCCAGGTGACGCGGCGCGCCTCCTGACGAACCTGCCGCACGAACTCGCCGGGGGAAGTCTTGGCCATGGCTACTCTGTTCCGGATCTGCCGCCGGTCAGCCCGGGCGGCTCTGGGTCGGGGTCACGAACGCGCGGCGGAGAGGTTGGCAGGAGTGGAGGGACTCGAACCCCCAGCCCCCGGTTTTGGAGACCGGTGCTCTACCATTGAGCTACACTCCTCCACCGCCGCACGACACACCGGACCGGCCGATGCGACGTGCCCTTCAAAGATCACGGCCCGCCTTCCTGAAGGCCTGCCCTACGATCGACGCCGTAAGGTGCCCGGTTCGGCAGACAAGGCCCGGTTCGGCAGACAAGGATCGCCGTCGCCCGCAGGTGCGGACGGGCCATCCTTCTAGCGCGTCATGTCCGACTTGTCGAGACACTTTCGACGCCCTGCGCGCAGTTCTTCGCGTCGCCCCTGAAGCACCGTCCGGCGCCGCCGGGAAAACGCCGCGGCCCCTGCCGGAACATTGTCCGGCAGGGGCCGCAAAGCGGGTCCGGAGGCCGCTGGAACCGGGGTTCCGGGCCTCCGGGGTCTCGTCAGCCCATCACCTTGGCGACGACGCCGGCGCCGACGGTACGGCCGCCTTCGCGGATCGCGAAGCGCAGGCCTTCGTCCATGGCGATCGGCGAGATCAGCTCGACGGTGACCGACACGTTGTCAC
>NZ_JBBIAB010000046.1 GCF_039634785.1 Tistrella mobilis
GGGTCGGGCACTTGGCGCAGGATGGTGATCAGAGATGGCATCGGTTCCTCCTTGGAACCGAATAAAGAATCCATCTTTGACCATTCCGCTACCCGGGATTTTCAAATGCGATTCCCCTGGGCAACCGCCCGAGGGCAGGCCGTCGTTGACCTTGGGGCCGCACTTGCCTACATCTTGGATCCAAATAACGGGTGAGAAACCCGCGATCCGGTATCGACCTGCGAGGAGGTCCAGCAGATGGCCGCTTCCGACGCCGCCCTCACCTCGGGCAACGGCTCCGCCGGCACGCCCGGCCTGCCGCCGCTGACGCTGAGCGCCCGCGCCGCCCGCCACATCAACCGTATCGCCGAGAAGGAAGGCGTGACCGTCCGGCTGCGCATCGCCGTCTCGGGCGGTGGCTGCTCGGGCTTCCAGTACGAATTCTCGATCGACAAGGACGGCGTGCAGCCGGAAGACGTGGTGATCGCCCGCGACGGCGCCGAAGCGCTGGTCGACGAGGCGTCGATCCCGTTCATCATCGGCTCGGAGCTGGATTTCGTCGAGGATCTGACCGGCTCGCGCTTTGCGGTCACCAATCCCAATGCCACGGCCTCCTGCGGCTGCGGCACCTCGTTCAGCGTGTTCTGAGGCAGCCCGGCCCCGATGATCATCGCCACCTGGAACGTCAATTCGCTCAAGGCCCGTCTTGGTCATGTGCTCGACTGGCTGGCCGAAGCGACGCCGGACATCGTGCTGCTTCAGGAACTGAAGCTCGAGACCGACAAGTTCCCCGCGGCGGAGATCGAGGCGGCCGGCTATCATTTCGCCGCCCACGGCCAGAAGACCTATAACGGCGTCGCGATCCTGGCCAGGGCACCGATCACCGACGTCACCCGCGGCCTGCCGGGCTTCGAGGACGAGCAGGCGCGCTGGATCGAGGGCACGGTGGCGATCGGCGACCAGGGCGTGCGGGTGGCCAGCGTCTATGTGCCGAACGGCCAGTCGGTGACGTCGGAGAAGTTCCCCTACAAGCTCGCCTTCCTCGACGCCTTCGTCAGCCATGCCCGGTCGATGCTGGGCGATGCCAGCCGCCCGGCGGTGATCGGCGGCGATTTCAACATCGCGCCCGAGGCCGGCGATCTCTACGACCCCAAGGGCTGGGCCGGCGACGTGCTGTTCCATCCGGAAGAACGTCGCCGCTTCCGCGCCGTGCTCCACCAGGGCTGGACCGATGCCTTCCGCGCGCTTCATGCCGAAGCCGGCCGCTACAGCTGGTGGGATTACCGCGCCGGCATGTGGCAGAAGGATCACGGCCTGCGCATCGACCATCTTCTGCTCTCGCCCGAAGCCTGCGACCGGCTGGAAGCCGCCGATATCGATCGTGCCCCGCGCGGCCGCGACAAGGCGTCCGACCATACCCCGGTCTGGGCCCGGCTCACCGATCAGGCGCGCATCAACGCCCCCTATGGCGCGCCGGAAGGCGAAGCCGCCGCCTGAAACGGCGGCTTCTCCCCGGGAAAGGCTCAGTCGGTCACAGCCCCCTCGCTCGCCGGACGGGCCAGCTTGGCGAACTTCGACAGCACGCCGCGGGTATAGCGCGGTGCAGGCGGCGTCCAGGCCGCCCGGCGGGTCTCCAGCTCGGCATCGCTCACATTCAGCTGAATCAACTGGCGATGGGCGTCGATGGTGATCTCGTCGCCCTCCTTGACCAGCGCGATGGTGCCGCCCTCGCTCGCCTCGGGCGTCACGTGGCCGACCACCATGCCCCAGGTCGCGCCCGAGAACCGGCCATCGGTGATCAGCCCGACGCTCTCACCCAGCCCGCGGCCGATGATCGCCGAGGTCGGCGCCAGCATCTCGGGCATGCCCGGGCCGCCCTTCGGGCCCAGATAGCGCAGCACCACCACATCGCCCGGGCGGATCCGGTCGCCCAGGATCGCCTCCATCGCCGAAGGCTCGTCGTCGAACACCCGCGCCGGCCCGGTGATCACCGGGTTCTTCAGCCCGCTGATCTTGGCGACGGCACCTTCGGTCGCCAGGTTGCCCTTCAGGATGGCGAGATGGCCCTCGTCATAGATCGGCCGGCTGATCGGGCGGATCACCTCCTGATCGGCCCGCGGCTCGTCGGGCACATGCTCCAGCTCCTCGGCCAGCGTCCGGCCGGTGATGGTCATGCAGTCGCCATGGATCAGCCCGGCATTCAGCAGGATCTTCAGAACCTGCGGCACGCCGCCGGCCTTGTGCAGATCCACCGCCATGAACCGGCCCGAGGGCTTCAGATCGCAGATTACCGGCACCTTGCGGCGCACCCGCTCGAAATCGTCCAGCGACCATTCCACACCGGCGGCATGGGCGATCGCCAGATAATGCAGCACACCATTGGTCGAACCGCCGGTCGCCATCATCAGCGCCACGGCATTCTCGATCGATTTGCGGGTGATGATGTCGCGCGGGCAGAGGTTCGCCTCCACCGCCTTCACCAGCACCTCGGCCGCCCGCGCAGCACCCGCCACGATCTCCTCGTCCGGATTGGCCATGGATGAGGAATAGAGCAGCGCCATGCCCAGCGCTTCGAAGGACGAACTCATGGTGTTGGCGGTATACATGCCGCCGCAGGATCCGGTCGACGGGCAGGCATTGCGCTCGACGCCCTCGAAATCCTCTTGTGACATCCGGCCGGCCATGAAGGCGCCGACCGCTTCAAAGGCCGAGACGATCGACAGGTCCTGGCCCTTCCAGCGTCCCGGCTTGATCGTCCCGCCATAGACATAGATGCCCGGCACATTGCAGCGGGCGAGCGCGATCATCCCGCCCGGCATATTCTTGTCGCAGCCGCCGACCACCAGCACCCCGTCCAGCCACTGGCCCTGGACGCAGGTCTCGATGCAGTCGGCAATGACCTCGCGCGAGATCAGCGAGTACTTCATGCCCTCGGTGCCCATCGCCATGCCGTCCGAGATGGTGGGCGTGCCGAAGACCTGCGGATTGGCCCCTGCCGTCCTGACGGCAACCGTCGCGGCATCCACCAGCCGCTGCAGGCCGGCGTTGCAGGGCGTGATCGTGGAATGGCCGTTGGCGATGCCGATCATCGGCTTGTCGAAATCGGCCGCCTGATAGCCCAGGGCATAATACATCGCCCGGTTGGGCGAGCGTGCCACGCCCTGGGTGATGTTGGCGGACCGCCGGTTGTTCGCCATCTCCTCGTCTCCTCCCGCTTTGTGCCGCGGCATTCGGGGCTGCGGCTTCGATCCGCCCATTGTCGATGGATCGGCGGCGGGAGGAAACAGCTTCCGACGCCACGTGGACCCGTCAGGGCACGAGCACGGCCGCCCCCTGAAACCGGCCATGGCGCAGATCGTCGAGCGCGCGGTTGGCATCGGCCAACGGGTAGATGGTCGTCGAGGTCTTCACACCGGCCCGCGGCGCCAGCTCCAGGAATTCATGACCATCGGCACGGGTGAGATTGGCGACCGACACCAGCCGGCGTTCGCCCCAGAGCAGGCGGTAGGGGAAGGACGGGATGTCGCTCATATGGATGCCGCCGCAGACCACGATGCCGCCCTTGCGCACCGCGGCCAGTGCCTTCGGCACCAGATGGCCGACCGGCGCGAACAGGATCGCCGCATCCAGCTCCGCCGGCGGCGTCTGATCCGAGCCGCCGGCCCAGACCGCGCCCAGCGCCCGGGCATGGGCCTGCGCCGCGCTGTCGCCCGGGCTGGTAAAGGCAAAGACCTCCCGCCCCTGCCAGCGGCAGACCTGGGCGATGATATGGGCGGCGGCGCCGAAGCCGTAGAGCCCGATCCGGTCCGCCTCCCCCGCCATTTTGAGCGAGCGCCAGCCGATCAGCCCGGCACACATCAGCGGCGCCGTCGCCACCGGGTCCAGATCATCGGCCAGCGGAAAGGCGAAACCGGCATCGGCCAGCATGTGGGTCGCGAAGCCGCCATCGCGGGTATAGCCGGTGAATTCGGGGAAATCGCACAGGTTCTCGGCCCGCATGCCGCAATAGCGGCAGGTGCCGCAGGCATGCCCCAGCCAGGGCACCCCCACCCGCCGCCCGGCAAGCGACGGGTCGACGCCGGCGCCCAGCGCCTCGACCACGCCCACCACTTCATGCCCCGGCACCACCGGCAGTTTCGGGTCCGGCAGGTCGCCGTCGACCACATGCAGATCGGTGCGGCAGACCGCGCAGGCCAGAACCCGGACCAGGATCTGGCCGGGGCCCGGTTCGGGATCAGGCCGCGTCTCCATGACCAGCGCCGTTCCCGGCCGCTGCAGAACCATCGCCTTCATCTCGCCATCTCCCGCGGTGCCGTCACCTCGGCAGGCACTTTCGCACAGGGGCCGGGAGGGGGATTTGACCCCGGTCAAATCCGGTCAGGCGGTGCCGGCGATCATCGCCTTCAAGGCGTCGCCGTCCAGGGTCTCCTCTTCCAGCAGCCGATGGGCGGCACGGTCGAGCAGCGCCCGGCGTTCGGTCAGCGCGGCCACCGTCCGCTCGAAGGCCTGATCGACGATCTGGCGGACCTCGGCATCGATCGCCGCCGCCGTCACATCCGAAAAATCACGCGGCCGCGGCATGCCGGTCAGATCCTCCGGGCTGAGGAAGGATCGCCGGTCACGCTCCAGCGCCACCTGGCCCAGCGTCTCCGACATGCCATAGCGGGTGACCATGGCGCGGGCGATGTCGGTCACCTTGGCGAGATCGTCGGCCGCACCCGTCGAAAGATGATGATAGACCACCCATTCCGCCGCCCGGCCACCCAGCAGAACCGCCATCTTGTTTTCAAGCTCAGTCCGGGTCATCAGGAAGCGGTCCTCGGTCGGCCGCTGGATGGTATAGCCGAGCGCGCCGATGCCGCGCGGAATGATCGAAACCTTATGGACCGGATCGACCCCGGGCAGCACGCTCGCCATGATCGCATGGCCCATTTCGTGATGGGCCACGATCTCGCGCTCACGCGGGTTCAGGAGCCGGTTGCGCTTCTCAAGCCCCGCGACGATCCGCTCCACCGCGTCGTTGAAATCCTCCATGGTCACCGCGTCGCGGCCATGGCGGGTGGCGAGCAGCGCCGCCTCGTTGACCAGATTGGCGAGGTCCGCCCCGGTGAAGCCCGGCGTCAGCG
This sequence comes from Tistrella mobilis, assembly GCF_039634785.1. NCBI lineage: Bacteria > Pseudomonadati > Pseudomonadota > Alphaproteobacteria > Geminicoccales > Geminicoccaceae > Tistrella > Tistrella mobilis. Next base: position 5,106 of record NZ_JBBIAB010000046.1, read on the forward strand.
CCGCCACCCTGGTCGCATCCACATCCGGGGCCAGATCGACCTTCTTCATATGGACGTTCAGGATCTGGATCCGCCCGGGCTTGTCGGGGCGGTCGACCAGAACCTGACGGTCGAAGCGGCCGGCGCGCATCAGTGCCGGATCCAGAATTTCCGGCCGGTTGGTCGCCGCCAGCAGAACCAGCCCCGATGACGGGTCGAAGCCGTCGAGTTCGACCAGCAGCTGGTTGAGGGTCTGCTCCTTCTCGTCCTGCCCGCCCGACATCGGCCCGATCGCCCGGGCGCGACCAAGCGCATCAAGCTCGTCGATGAAGATGATCGCCGGCGCCTTCTCCCGCGCCTGGGCGAAGAGGTCCCGCACCCGTGCGGCGCCCACGCCCACGAACATCTCGACGAATTCGGAGCCCGAGATCGAATAGAACGGCACCCCCGCCTCACCCGCCACCGCCCGGGCGAGCAGGGTCTTGCCGGTGCCGGGAGGACCGACCAGCAGAACACCCTTGGGCATGCGCGCGCCCAGCCGGCCATAGCCCTTCGGATCCTTCAGGAAGGCGACGATCTCTTTCAGCTCGTCTTTCGCCTCGTCGACGCCGGCGACATCGTCGAAGGTGACGCCGGTGTCGCGTTCGACATAGACCTTCGCCTTGCTCTTACCGACCTGCATCATGCCGCCGCCGAGCCCCGCCCCCATCCGCCTCAGGATGAAGATCCAGACGCCGGCGAACAGGGCGACCGGCAGCACCCACGAGAGCAGATCACGGAAGAAAGTATTCTCCACCTGCCCCTTCACCACCACGCCCTTGTCCTGAAGCTGGCGGGCGAGGTCGGGCTCCACACGGGTGGTGACGAAGCGGGTCTGGCCGCCTTCCAGCGGCTCCTTCAGCGTGCCCTGAATGAAGCGGTCCGACACCGCGACCTCGGCGATCTTCCCCTCGGTCAGATAGGTTTCGAACCGGCTGTAGGGGATCTCGGCGACCTGCCGGGCGGTGGTGAAGACATACTGGAACACCAGCAACGCGAACAGGGCCGCGAACCAGTACCAGAGGTGAAACTGCGTCTTCTTCTCCATCACCCGTCACCTTACCTCGTGCGATCTGCAATGATGCTAGCACCATCTGCCGGGGTGGGGGTGGCCGGGATCGCATATCAGCGACACGCCCTCACCTGCTTGCCAGAGCGGGTTTCTGCCGGTTAGGATAGGGATGTTTCCCTTTCGTTCCGGAGCAGCCGCTGATGTCCAGACGCGCCGGCAGTGCCGACCTGCCGCTTCATGGCGGCCGGGTGCCCGCCTGGCTGGGCCAGCGGATGACGAAGCTCGGCACGGTGATCACGCAGGCGATCATCCTGCATTACGGCCGTGACGAGTTCCTCCGCCGCCTGGCCCATCCCTTCTGGTTTCAGTCCTTCGGCGCAGTGATGGGCATGGACTGGCATTCCTCGGGCATCACCACCTCGGTGCTGGGGGCGCTGAAGCGCGGGCTGACGCCGCTGTCGGCAGAGCTTGGCCTGCATGTCTGCGGCGGCCGCGGCCGCCATTCCCGTGCCACACCGGATGAACTTCTGGCCGTCGGCAACCGCACCAGCCTCGACGGCAGCGCCCTGGCCCGGACCAGCCGGATGATCGCCAAGGTCGACAGCGCCGCCGTGCAGGACGGGTTCGACCTCTATCTTCACGGCTTCATCGTCGCCGATGACGGGCGGTGGGTGGTGGTGCAGCAGGGCATGAACGACGGCACCCGCCTCGCCCGCCGCTATCACTGGCTGTCGGAAGACCTGAAGAGTTTCGTCGAAGCCCCCCATGCCGCGATCGACGGCCGCAATCAGGGCCGGATCGTCAACCTGACCGACCGCCGCGCCGCCGCCTCGCGCATCGGACAGCTGGATCTGCTCCGGGATCTGGGGCCTGACGGCATCGTCCGGGAAGCCGCGGCCCTCACGCCTGCCCCGCCCGCACCCGCCACGGCCCAGCCGGAGCTGCCGCATCTGGTGATGCCCGATCGTCACGAGGTCCGGCCGGGAGACGTGATCCTGCGCCGCCTGCATGGCGCGCTTGCCGCCGCCGCCGAGGCGGGCCCCCGGGATTTCGCCGAACTGCTGATGGTCCCGGGCGTCGGCGCCCGGACGGTGCACTCGCTGGCCATGGTCGCCGAGCTGGTCCACGGCGCGCCCTGCCGCTTCGACGACCCGGCCCGTTTCTCGCTCGCCCATGGCGGCAAGGACCGGCAGCCCTTTCCGGTGCCCGTGCTGGTCTATGACCGGACCATTCAGGTGATGAAATCGGCGGTCGCAGCCGCATCCCTCGGCAATGACGAAAAGCTCGACGCCATCCGTCGCCTGGACGCCCAGGCACGGCGGCTGGAGCAGACCGCCGGCGGCCCGTCGCTGGACGCCTTCATCGCCGGGGAACGCCGCCGCTCCCACGACTATGGCGGCCGGAGCGTTTTCGGCCATGAACCGCCGCCGGCGGAAAGGACATCCCGCACAGAACGGGCGGGCGGCTGAAGGAACGGTGCGTTTCCGCGGGGACGAACAGACAGTCTCTGCCGCTCCGACTAGGATGATCGCCCCTGCCTGTCCGTTCCGACCGCCTGTCCGTTCCGACCGCCTGTCCGTTCCGACCTATTGAAGGACGCCCCGATGGCCGATCTCTCCGCCTTCTCGATCACCCGCAGCTGGCCCGCCACCCATCCGGACCGGATCCAGCTCTATTCCCTGGCCACGCCCAATGGCGTGAAGGTGTCGATCATGCTGGAAGAGACCGGCCTGCCTTACGAGGCACATCTGATCGACATCATGAAGAACGAGACCTGGACGCCGGAATTCCTGTCGCTCAATCCGAACGGCAAGATCCCGGCGATCATCGATCCCGCCGGCCCCGACGGCCGGCCGGTCGGCCTGTTCGAATCCGGCGCCATCCTGCTCTATCTGGCGGAAAAGACCGGCCGCTTCCTGCCCGCCGATCCCGTCGCCCGGATCGAAACCATCCAGTGGGTGTTCTTCCAGATGGCGGCGGTCGGGCCGATGTTCGGCCAGCTCGGCTTCTTCCACAAATTCGCCGGCCGCGAGATCGAGGACAAGCGCCCGCTGGAGCGCTACCGCGCCGAAAGCGAGCGCCTGCTCGGCGTGCTCGAGTCCCGGCTCGACGGCCGCGACTGGATCATGGGCGACGACTACACCATCGCCGACATCTCGCTGCTGGGCTGGGTACGTAACCTGATCGGTTTCTACGGCGCGGGCGATCTGGTTCATTTCGAAAAGCTGGTCAATGTTCCGGCCTGGCTGGAGCGCGGCCTTGCCCGCCCGGCGGTGCAGCGGGGTCTCGACATCCCGAAGCGGCCGGCCTGACCGACCCATCATCCGGATACCGACCCTTCATCCGGATGGCGCAACGACAAGGGGGCCCGGTCGACCGGGCCCCCTTGTCGTCGTCAGGGTGCTTCATACTCCAGAAGATCCCCCGGCTGGCAGGCGAGCGCCTCGCAGATCTTCTCCAGCGTCTCGAAGCGGATGCCCTTCACATGGCCACGCTTCAACAGCGAGAGATTGGCCTCGGTGATGCCGATCTGCGCCGCCAGATCCCGGGAACTCATCTTGCGGCGGGCCAGCATTACATCCAGACGCACGACGATCGCCATCAGACGATCTGCGCATGGTCTTCCGCCATGCGTGCTGCCCGATGCATGATGTCGGCGATCAGATAGACCACGGCCCCCAGCACCAGGGTCAGCAGCGGCCCGCTGCTGATGCCGATTGCCAGCTGGCGCTGGCCGGGGGCGGCCAGAACGGTCGCCCCCAGCACCACCACCGTCGGTGCGATCAGCCCCGCAATCCCGCCGAGCGTCACCAGACCGGCGATCCGCCGAAGGGCGGCCACCGTCTCAAGGGTGAAGATGGCCCCCCGGCCGACCGCCAGAAAGCAGCGCCGCGCCACCAGCAGGGCCAGGCTGACCGGCAGCACCGGCGCCAGCATGCCGGTCAGAACGATGCCCACCTGCCACCAGACCAGCGCCGCAAGGTCGATCGTCTTCGACAGGCCCGGAAGATCCGGCACCTGTCCCGCCGCACAGCTCACGACCACACCAACCGGCAGGGCCACGGCAAAAACGGCGCAGAGATGCGCCAGGCGACGGCTGCGGCGGCAGAGGGCCCCGTCCTCCCGGCCCTTGCCATCGTCGTCGGGCGTCTGATTGGTGGCGGGCAGGCGCATGATCCTTCACCTCTCGGCTGTGCCATCCATCGATGCCCGCATTTTGCGGCAAGAATTTTCTGTTTTACAGAAAAATTTTGCCGCCAATTCCGATTCTGATCTGCCGGTCAGCCCTCCCGCACCATCACCTGACGGGCCGGAAGACGCCCAGCCGTCCAGGCGCTGAACACGGCCGCGGCGTCCCCGATCCCGAAACGGTTCGCAATCTCAGGGACCAGCACGCCGTCGGCCGCCAGTCCGGCGATCCGATCGAGCTGACCGCCGCCACCTGCCAGGGCTGCGAAACCGGCCTCGACGCCCGCAGGTACCGCCGCATCTTCGGGCAGCGGCTCGGCGATGGCCAGGAAGCGGGCACCGGGGCTGAGACGGGCCAGCACCTGCCGCTGACGCGGGCCGCCGACGGTGTCGATCACCACCCCGGCCCCGGCGATCGCGGCGGCGAGGTCGGCCCCCTCTGCCGCAAGCACCTGCACCCCAGGCACCGCGAGCCGGGCGGCATGACGGCCGCTGATCGTCACGGCACGCCCGTGGCGGGCGATCTGCACCAGCGCCGTGCCCACCGCACCACTGCCCAGGATCACCAGCGGACCGTCGGCGCCGGCCACCTCGTCCAGCGCCTGCAGCGCAATGGCTGCCGGTGTGACCAGGGACGCCGCGGTTGCGGCATCGATCCCCGCCGGGCGCCGCGCCACGAAGCCGGCCGGCAGGGTGATCGCGGGCCCGAAGGCGCCGCCGGCAACGGGATCACTGCGCCCGAAGACCTCGTCCCCCGGGGCAAAACCCGTCACGCCGGCGCCGACGGCCACCACCCGGCCGGCAAAATCCGTGCCCGGCACCCAGGGCAGCACGATCGGAAACCAGTCGGCCAGATGGCCCCGGGCGAGCTTGGCATCCAGCGGGTTCAACGCCGCCGCGTCTATGTCAATACGGAGCTCTCCCGGCCCCGGCTCCCGCGGCGGCAGCTCCGCAAGGCCAGGCTCGGGCGTGGCCCCCATGCGGGTGAGGATCAGGCTCCAGGTCATGCCGCCGCTCCTTCCATCAGAGGCCAGGCGCCGATCTGACGGAACAGGCCGAACAGATCTTCCATATGGTGGGTGACGGCGATGCGCTCGCCCTCGAAACGGTGGAATTCGTGTATCGCGAAGCTGATCCGCCGGCCGCCGGCGGGCACACCGAACAGCGGCCCCAGATGGGTGCCGGTCGCGGTCAGCCGCACGGCCGCCCGATCCGGACCGGCCAGCACGTCGTGGATCTCGACTGCAAGATCGGGAATGGCCTCTCTCAGCATGCGAAAGATCGGCTTGATGCCCCGGGGTCCGGGCACCTGCCCCGGCATCTGGGGAATGTCCTGCCAGTCGGGCGTCAGCGCCAGGTCGACGAGGTCGACCTCGTCGGTGCTCAAACCGCCATAAAAGTGCTCCAGCGCAAGCCGGCGCCCGGGGCTGAGGCCTGCGGCCTCGGTCGGGGGAATGCGGGCGATGTCCATAGGCGTCAGGCCTCCATCCAGGGCTATCGCATTTGCCCGATGACGGATCGGGCGAATGCGTCAGACCATCCGGATCGCTTTCGCTTGCGACGGATGGAGATGGATGGCCTGGCCGTTTTGAGGACGTTGAGGGCGAGTTTTCGGATGATGGCGAGGTTTTCCGGACCGTGGTCCTTGCGAGCGC
>NZ_JBBIAB010000047.1 GCF_039634785.1 Tistrella mobilis
GCAACCAAACCTTACCGAAGATCGACGATGACCACCCCGATTTCGAGGGCGCCTGGGGATGATGCCTCCGGGCGCTTCGCGCCCTGCGCCATCATCCCCAGGCAAACGCTGTTACACCACTCGGCGGGACGTGACCCGGGACACGATCGCATCTGAGGTTCAGATTTTTCGGCGCGGCGAGCGTCTATGCCCTATCACATGCGGCCGTTGTCCATATCTTCTCCAGCTTTCCCGCCTTGCTGCGGCATAGCCTGCGCGCAGAATATCCTCTTTCTACGGTGGCGAACGGCAAACATTTCGTAATATCAAAGGGATCCTGTCCTTACGTGGGAGCAGGTTACTTGTGAAGGCGCGTCTGGCATGGTATACGGAATGTGCACAATCGGCGTTAACGACCGCAAAAGCTAATCGCTCCAGCACGTCAACTGGAAGATGTAGCGGCGCGGCTTAAAAGAGGCAGTACGATCGGTATCATGAATCCTTCATCTGTTCCTGTTTTTATCCTGTGCGGCGGGCTGGGGACGCGCATCAAGGAAGAGACCGAGTTTCGACCCAAGCCTATGGTTCCGGTTGGTGATAAGCCAATCATCTGGCATATCATGCGGATATACTCTCATTTTGGATTTAAAAAATTTGTGCTCTGTATGGGGTACAAATCGGAAGTGATACGTAACTATTTTCTTAATTTTTATTCTATGAATAGTGACGCCACGGTGAATCTTTCTGATAATAGCGTGACTTATCATCACATAAGCCACGACTGTAATTGGGAGGTTACTTTGGCCTATACTGGCGAAAAGACAATGACCGGCGCTCGTGTGGCGATGGCGTTTGATCGGTACATTGGAAATGCAGAGACATTTGCGGTCACATACGGCGACGGGGTGACGGACGCGAATCTTGCGTCTGAGTTGGCCTTCCACAAAGCCCACGGAGGCATTGGAACGGTCCTCGGCGTGAATCCTCCATCTCGTTTCGGTGAATTTCGCATGGAAGACAACCGTCTTCAGGCTTTTTCGGAGAAGCCGGAAATTCTGAACGCCTGGATCAACGGAGGTTTTTTCTTTTTTAATCGCAATTTCAGGGAATATTTGTCAATTGATCCCTCGCTGGTCCTTGAGCAGTCACCGTTGTCAAAGTTGGCGGAAGATGGCGGCTTGCATGTTTATAAGCATCCGGGCTTTTGGCAGTGTATGGATACCCAACGGGATCGCGAACATCTGACGGCACTGTGGGAGCAAGGGGAAGCCCCATGGTCTTATGGAGATTAAGACGGGCTATGTGGCTTACCAATTAGGCGACGATGTTGACGTTAGCCGTATGATGACGGCGTGATCGCGCTCGAGGAGATTGCGCAAGAGCTGCTAGATGTAGTGCCAAGGATGCCAGCATTCGGCCTGCGAGTGTTGCGTTCTTGGCCTCTTATCGGGCGGCGTGGACCGCGGTAAGCCTCCTTATGTGCGTGGCATTGTCGACGCATACACCGAACGATGCCCTTGGCTATATGGAAGATGAAGTCTCTCGGGAGTGAATGATGACAGAAATGAGCAGGGATGGTGAGGTGTGCCAAGTCGAAATTGAGAAGACGATCAATGTCTTTATCATAACCTATATGGCCACACACCTTTTGCCCAAATGTTTGCCGAATCTTCTCTCTTCGACCGTGAAAGCGCGCATTATTGTTGTCAATTCATCGTCTAATGACGGGACTGTTGAGATGGCTCAGGAAATGGGAGCCGAAACATTCGTCGTCCCGCGTAAGACTTTCAATCATGCCCTGACCAGGGAGTTGGCCAGACGGACCTTTCCGTCCGACATCGCTGTGATGATTACGCCGGATGCAATACCGACGACGAGTGATCTGATTGAACGGCTAACTGCTCCTATTCGCGAGGGCAAAGCCGCTGCTTCATATGCGCGACAGATACCTCATATCGGTGCGGATTTTTTTGAAGCTTTCCCGCGAGAGTTTAATTATCCGGATGCCTCGGAGATTCGTAGTATTGCGGATCTCCCACGTTATGGGACATATACCTATTATAGCTCTAATTCGTGTTCGGCGTGGGATAACGCTAGTCTCGATGAAATCGGCGGTTTTAAGATTTCTCTAGTCTCAGAGGACTGGATCGCTGTTGCCAAGCTGCTTCGACGTGGCGCTAGTGTGGCATATGTTGCGGATGCTGTAGTGCATCATTCTCACACCTATACTCTGACGCAGGAATTTAAACGAATGTTCGACACTGGTTATGAGTGGTATTGGCAGAGGCATTTGCTTCTCGATGGCACTTCTGCAAATGAGCGCGGTAAGCTGTTTCTGAAAGCAATGCTGTGCCGCTTGAGAAAAGAACGCCCGATGGCGATACCATATGCGATCGTTCAGACTGCGGCCAAATTTATTGGCTTCAAGATGGGGTTAATTGGTCATAGACTGCCATTGTCGTGGGTTAAGTCGCTTAGCAGTCAGGATTTTTACTGGACAAGCGATGCCTTCGGTATGCGAGAGGGAGGTAGTGTCAAGAGGCGTGACGCGAGCTTCACTGGCTAACGGCAGTATTGCGCGGACCAATAATATCGTCTTTATCGGAGACATAAATGGGATCGGTAATTGCGATCATCCCCGCGCGCGGGGGGTCGAAAGGCGTTCCACGCAAGAATGTGCGTCCGGTGGCGGGCAAGCCACTGATTGCACATTCCATCGAGCAGGCGCTGAATTCGGCCCGGGTCGACAGCGTGTGGGTCTCGACCGATGATGATGAGATCGCGGCCGTCTCTGCGCAATACGGCGCGAAGATCGTGCGGCGCCCGGCCGATCTCGCCTCCGACACGGCAAGTTCCGAGGCAGCGCTCCGGCATGCCGTCGACGAGATCGAGGCCCGCGAGGGCAAGGTGGATCTGGTGGTGTTCCTGCAGTGCACCTCTCCCATCCGTGCAGCCGACGACATCGATCGCGCCATCGCCACCCTGGAAGCCGAAGGGGCCGATACGCTTCTGTCGGTCGTTGCCTCGCACCGCTTTCTGTGGCGGCGGGGGCCCGACGGGGCCCAGGCAATCAACTACGACCCGGCCAGCCGCCCGCGGCGTCAGGACATGACGCCGCAATATGTGGAGAACGGCTCGATCTACCTGTTCCCGCCCGAGATGCTGCGAACCCGGAACAACCGCCTCGGCGGCCGGATCGCGCTGCACGAGATGGCGGAAGAGACGGCCTATGAGATCGACAGCGAAGTCGATATGGTCGTGATCGAGACGCTGCTTACGCATTCGCGGTAAGTCGCGCTACCATCAGGATCTATGGGCCGGGCGAGCCCTTGCGAGTTTGACGATCGGGTCCGGCGGCGCGCCATTTCCAGACCGCCGACCCCCAGCTAGAGCCGATCGGACGCCGATGATCATCGAAACCAGGATCGTTCCCTACCTCACCTTCGTCGAGGAGACGATCGCGACCGCGCTTCGCAAGATCAGCGAGAACAAGCACGGCATCGTCTTCGCCGTGTCGGAGGCCGGCCGGCTCGAAGGTGTGCTGACCGACGGCGACTTCCGGCGCTGGGTTGTGGAGCAGCCGACCATCGATCTGGACCGGCCGGTCTCGGAGGCGATGAACCGCAGCTTCCGTGCCCTGCCGCGCGATGCCGCCCCTGATCGGATCACTGCCGAACTTTCCGAGCGGATCACCGCCCTGCCGCTGCTGGACGAGCAGGGCCGGGTGGTGGCGGTTGCCCGGATCGGGGCGGCGGTGGTCCGGATCGGCGACCGCGAGATCGGTCCGGATCATCCGGCCTATGTCATTGCCGAAATCGGCAACAATCATCAGGGCGATCTGGATCTGGCGAAGCGGCTGATCGATCTGGCCGCGGAGTCCGGGGCCGAATGCGCCAAGTTCCAGATGCGGCAGCTCGACCGGCTCTATCGCAATGCCGGCGACAACAACGATGCCAGCGAGGATCTGGGGTCGCAGTATACGCTGGACCTGCTGGCGCGTTTCTCGCTGTCGAATGACGACCTGTTCCGGGCGTTCGATCATGTGCGCGCCCGCGGCATGACCCCGCTCTGCACGCCCTGGGACCATGAGAGCGTGCGGCTGCTCGACGATTATGGGCTCGAGGGCTTCAAGGTTGCCTCGGCCGACATGACCAATCTGGATCTGCTGTCGGCGATGGCGGCGACCGGCAAGCCGCTGATCGTGTCGACCGGCATGTCGACCGATGCCGAGATCAAGCAGTCGGCCGGCGTGCTGCACCGCCTGGGCGCACCCTTCGTCCTGCTGCACTGCAACTCGACCTATCCGGCGCCCTTCAAGGACGTCAACCTGCGCTATATGAAGCGCCTGGCCGAGATCGGCGACTGCGTCGTCGGCTATTCGGGTCATGAGCGCGACATCAACGTCTCGGTCGCCGCGGTGGCGCTGGGCGCCAAGGTCATCGAGAAACACTTCACCATCGACAAGGGCCTGGAAGGCAATGACCACAAGGTCAGCCTGCTGCCCGAGGAATTCCGTCGCATGGTCGACGGCATCCGCCAGGTGGAGGAAGCCATGGGCGAAGGCGGCTCGCGCCAGCTCTCCCAGGGTGAGCTGATGAACCGCGAAACCCTGGCCAAGAGCCTGGTCGCGAAGACCACGCTTGCCATCGGCGCCGTGGTCACCGCCGACATGGTCGACGTCAAGAGCCCGGGCAAGGGCATTCAGCCCAACCGTCTGGCCGAGCTGGTCGGGCGCACGATGCGCCGCGAGGTCAAGGCCGGCGACTTCTTCTACCCCTCGGATCTGGCGGACGGCGTCATCGAGCCGCGGCCCTATGCCTTCTCGCGGCCCTGGGGCGTGCCGGTGCGCTATCACGACTTCCAGCGCCTGCTCGACAAGACCAACCTGTCGCTGGTGGAATTCCACCTCAGCTACAAGGATCTGGAGATCGAGCTGTCGAAATATCTGAGCGGCCGCTATCCGATCGGCTATGTGGTGCACGCACCCGAGCTGTTCGCCCACGACCATACGCTGAACCTCGTCTCCGACGATGCCGAGTATCGGGCGCATTCGGTGAAAGAGATGCAGCGGGTGATCGACGTGACCCGGCGGCTGCGCGAGTATTTCGATCAGCCGACCGATCCGCTCATCGTGACCAATGTGGGCGGTTTCACCACCGATCGCCATCTGCATCCGGCCGAGTGCACCGCCCTCTACGAGCGGCTGTCCGAGACGCTCCGGCTGCTGAGCCGCGACGGGGTCGAGGTGATTCCGCAGACGATGCCGCCCTTCCCCTGGCATTTCGGCGGGCAGAGCTTCCACAATCTGTTCGTCGACGCCGAGACGATCCGGTCGTTCTGCGAGGCAGAGAAGATGCGGATCTGTCTCGACATCTCGCATTCCAAGCTGGCCTGCAACCACTACAAGTGGTCGTTCGAAGCCTTCTGCGAGGCGGTGGCTCCGGTCACGGCGCATATGCATCTGGCGGACAGCAAGGGGGTCGACGGCGAAGGCCTTCAGGTCGGTGACGGCGACATCGATTTCCGCGCCTTCGGGCATGTGATCGACCGGACCCAGCCCGGCGCGAGCTTCATTCCCGAAATCTGGCAGGGCCACAAGAACGACGGCGAGGGCTTCTGGATCGCTCTGGAGCGTCTGGAGAAGGCGTTCGCGGCCTGAGACCGCGGACGTCGCGCGTCTCTCTCCGGAGAACGTGATCCTTCGCCACCCCGCAATCCTGACAGCCGCTCAGCCGACAGCGAAACGAGACCGAATTCATGAGCTCCAGCATCATCACGCCCGTGATCCTGTGCGGCGGCGGCGGAACCCGCCTCTGGCCGCTCTCGCGCAAGGCGCTGCCCAAGCAGTTTCTGGCGCTGGCGGGCAGCGACACCATGCTGCAGGCGACCCTGAAGCGGGTCTCGCCCAAGGCGGGGTTCGGGGCGCCCATTCTGGTGTGTAACGAAGACCATCGTTTCCTGGTCGCCGAACAGGCCCGGGCGGCGGGTATCGAGCCGGCGGCCATTCTGCTGGAACCGGTGGGGCGCAACACTGCGCCGGCGGTCGCCGCGGCGGCGCATGCGGCCCTTGCCCACGACCCCGATGCGCTGATGCTGGTGCTGCCGTCGGATCATATCATCGGCGACACGCCCGCCTTCCGCGAGGCGGTGGCGGCGGCAGCCCGCCGTGCGGTAGCCGGCGATCTCGTCACCTTCGGGGTGAAGCCCACCCGGCCCGAAACCGGCTACGGCTATATTGAGACCGGGACGGCGCTTGACGAGCGGGCCTTCCGCATCAGCCGTTTTCATGAAAAGCCGGCGCGCGAGACGGCGGAGCGCTATCTGGCCGACGGCCGGTTCTTCTGGAACAGCGGCATGTTCCTGTTCCCCGCCCGGGTGGTGCTGGCTGAACTCGAATCTTCGGCTCCGGCCGTGGCCGAGGCTGTGGCCGCCGCCTATGCCGGCCGGTCGTCCGATCTCGATTTCGTCCGGCTGCCGAAGGAGATCTTCGCCAGTGCACCGGATCTGTCGATCGATGTCGGCGTGATGGAAAAGACCGCCCATGGTGCCGTGGTGCCGGCCGATCTCGGCTGGTCGGATGTCGGGGCCTGGGATGCGCTGTGGACGATCGGCGAGCGGGATGCGGACGGCGTGGTCGCAATCGGCGACGTCGTCGCCGAAAACGTCTCCGACAGCTATCTGCGCAGCGAAGGACCGCTGGTCGCGGCCGTCGGTGTCCGTGACCTGATCGTGGTTGCGACCAATGATGCCGTACTGGTGGCCCCCAAGCACGATGCCCAGGCGGTGAAGAGCATTGTCGATCGACTGCGCACGTCTGGGCGATCTGAGGCGGAGACCGGGGCCCTGACTTACCGACCGTGGGGGAGTTATCAGGGGATAGATCTTGGAGAGCGTTTCCAGGTCAAGCGAATTGTGGTGAAACCTGGCCGAAAGTTGTCGCTACAGATGCATCATCATCGTGCAGAACATTGGATTGTCGTAAGTGGCACAGCTGAAGTTACCTGTGATGATCGGAGTTTTCTGCTGACCGAAAATCAGTCGACTTATATACCACAGGGCGCTGTTCACCGTCTTGGCAATCCTGGAAAGATACCGCTGCATCTGATTGAAGTGCAATCTGGCGGTTATCTTGGGGAAGACGATATCGTGCGTATCGCCGACGAATTCGGACGGATATGATGATTTATCAGCATATTATGGCCAGAACTCACCCAACCCCTTGATAATGAGATCATCATGTGATTCCAATGGCCTGTAACCACGACGAACACGATGTCTCGGCTTTTCTGGTCGTCAGATGAACATGGGGCGTAGCTTGAGCCTCGCTTGCCCAAGAACCAGCCGGGCGCCCGGCGGGTGGGTGACTGGCGGGTAACTTTTAGGATCATTCACGTGCTGCGGACCGGGGGCTGATGATGCAACTGTCCAGCGGAATAGAGGCCGTCGACATCCATTTACCACCACTTTCACAGGTGGTCCGGGCGTCGTTTCTGGAGGGGCTGGGTGGTATCCAGAGCCGAGGCAAAATCAGTGGCAATCGGCTCCACCTGTGTGAAAGTCGGCTGTTAGGTACATGGGGAAAGGGGGAGCGAAATCTCAGGTGATCGGCAAGTCGCAGGGCGAGCAGATGACAAAGCCCACTTCCTGACGGATACTCTTGGGCGATCTCATACGCTCGTATGGATGTTTGGAAATGCGTCAGGTATAACTGGAACGGATCTGTTGCTGCTCAGGATGCTGAGAACCCGTTACCTCATCGTGGACAATGGCTATGATTCCGACGGGCGTCGCGCTTCCTTGCGGGACTGCGGTACGATTCCGATGATCTCGGGACGGACCAACCAAAATGGAGAGTGTTGTATGACCTGAAGCGTCATTGCAATCGCCATCTCGTCGAGATCGCGTTTTATCGCCTCAATGACTCCAGGCGTGGCGCGACCCGCTACGACACGCTTGCGGCCAATTCCCTGTCGGCAGTGTCTTTTGGGTTATCATCGTGTTCAAGATGTGATTGAGGCTAAGCTTGGTTATGTGAGAGCCCGTCCGGAAGGTTATTAAATCCGGTGAATCCGTTGTGATTCTCTGCCGCGCCAGAGGAAACGGGAGCGGACAGAATGTGGACGACGGAAACCCGCCGGGTTTATGAACGGCCTGGCCTGAGATATCCGAGCGACCTGA
>NZ_JBBIAB010000048.1 GCF_039634785.1 Tistrella mobilis
GGATGGGCTATGATGGATGTCCATACTTAAGAGCTGTTCTTCTTACGGTAAAAATACCAGCATTGATTAAGAAGTTTGATTTGATATCGATCCTTCTCAAAATAGGCTCTCCTCAATTGATTCACAAGCCAGTTAGGCATGGGGTAACCTCCTTATCTCTAAGAAAGTGCCAGTTGAATCCATGTGGTGACATTCCTTGGAGTATTTTGTCATGCTGAAACAGTAAGGGTGATATCTAGTTTATGCTATAATAGGTTGTCATGTTCTAATTAAGAAAGAAGGATTTCAAATGACGGACGCGGAGTTGCAATTTCTTGTTGAAAAAATTTCCATTCAATCTTTTCATAAGCCTTTTCTTCATAAGGCATATTTCAACCCAAGGTTAAGAACCACTGGGGGAAGGTATATGTTAGGCAGTCATAATATCGATATTAATCGTAAATATTTAGACGAGCATGGTATGGATGAATTAATAGGAATCATTAAACATGAGTTGTGTCATTATCATTTACATATTGAAGGTAAAGGATATAAGCATGGAGATGAAGATTTTAAGAGACTTCTAAATGAAGTTGGGGGTCCAAGACATTGTTCAATATTAACGAGTGTGAATAATAGAAGAAGGTATTTGATTTATGAGTGCTCGAAGTGTGGTCTGGAGTTTAAAAGAAGAAGGAAGATCAATTTAAGAAAATATGTATGTGGGCGTTGTAAAGGCAGGCTTAAATTAGTGAAGGAAGTTATTATGAAGGAAGACAAATCTTGAGTGGTTATTCTCTTGATTACCATCATCTTTTTTTGATGAAAAGTGCTTGAAAGTAGTTGACAATAAATAGCTGAGTCATTATAATCTAAAGAGTCGATAAGACGAGTTAAGCAAAAGATACTTTACGTTCCGCAGTAGCTCAGTGGTAGAGCTATCGGCTGTTAACCGATCGGTCGCAAGTTCGAATCTTGCCTGCGGAGCCATTATCTTCTTTATGAAGGTTAATGGAAAGACATCCTCTTTTTTTGAGGAAGTTTTAAAAAGAAGTTGACTTCTGCGAAGTTAACTGGTAAAGTATTGTTTGTTGCCGCAAACGGACAACCAACAAAAAAACACGATAAACTTGATCGAAACTATTTCAAAAAAGTTGTTGACATCAAATGAATGATCGTGTAACATAGTAAGGGTCGCTTCAAGAGAAGCACCTACACATTGAACCTTGAAAACTGAACAAAACAAGACAATACGTCAACGTTAATTCTAGATTTATTTTAAAGAGCTATTCAAACTTTTATCGGAGAGTTTGATCCTGGCTCAGGACGAACGCTGGCGGCGTGCCTAATACATGCAAGTCGAGCGGATTGATGGGAGCTTGCTCCCATCAGTCAGCGGCGGACGGGTGAGTAACACGTGGGTAACCTGCCTGTAAGACTGGGATAACTCCGGGAAACCGGGGCTAATACCGGATAACTCATTTCCTCGCATGAGGAAATGTTGAAAGGTGGCTTTTAGCTATCACTTACAGATGGACCCGCGGCGCATTAGCTAGTTGGTGAGGTAACGGCTCACCAAGGCGACGATGCGTAGCCGACCTGAGAGGGTGATCGGCCACACTGGGACTGAGACACGGCCCAGACTCCTACGGGAGGCAGCAGTAGGGAATCTTCCGCAATGGACGAAAGTCTGACGGAGCAACGCCGCGTGAGTGATGAAGGTTTTCGGATCGTAAAACTCTGTTGTTAGGGAAGAACAAGTACCGTTCGAATAGGGCGGTACCTTGACGGTACCTAACCAGAAAGCCACGGCTAACTACGTGCCAGCAGCCGCGGTAATACGTAGGTGGCAAGCGTTGTCCGGAATTATTGGGCGTAAAGCGCGCGCAGGTGGTTCCTTAAGTCTGATGTGAAAGCCCACGGCTCAACCGTGGAGGGTCATTGGAAACTGGGGAACTTGAGTGCAGAAGAGGAAAGTGGAATTCCAAGTGTAGCGGTGAAATGCGTAGATATTTGGAGGAACACCAGTGGCGAAGGCGACTTTCTGGTCTGTAACTGACACTGAGGCGCGAAAGCGTGGGGAGCAAACAGGATTAGATACCCTGGTAGTCCACGCCGTAAACGATGAGTGCTAAGTGTTAGGGGGTTTCCGCCCCTTAGTGCTGCAGCTAACGCATTAAGCACTCCGCCTGGGGAGTACGGTCGCAAGACTGAAACTCAAAGGAATTGACGGGGGCCCGCACAAGCGGTGGAGCATGTGGTTTAATTCGAAGCAACGCGAAGAACCTTACCAGGTCTTGACATCCTCTGACAACCCTAGAGATAGGGCTTTCCCCTTCGGGGGACAGAGTGACAGGTGGTGCATGGTTGTCGTCAGCTCGTGTCGTGAGATGTTGGGTTAAGTCCCGCAACGAGCGCAACCCTTGATCTTAGTTGCCAGCATTCAGTTGGGCACTCTAAGATGACTGCCGGTGACAAACCGGAGGAAGGTGGGGATGACGTCAAATCATCATGCCCCTTATGACCTGGGCTACACACGTGCTACAATGGACGGTACAAAGGGCAGCAAGACCGCGAGGTTTAGCCAATCCCATAAAACCGTTCTCAGTTCGGATTGTAGGCTGCAACTCGCCTACATGAAGCTGGAATCGCTAGTAATCGCGGATCAGCATGCCGCGGTGAATACGTTCCCGGGCCTTGTACACACCGCCCGTCACACCACGAGAGTTTGTAACACCCGAAGTCGGTGAGGTAACCTTTTGGAGCCAGCCGCCTAAGGTGGGACAGATGATTGGGGTGAAGTCGTAACAAGGTAGCCGTATCGGAAGGTGCGGCTGGATCACCTCCTTTCTAAGGAAGATTTAACTAAAACGTTTGACAGTCGAAGTTTTGTTCAGTTTTGATGGTTCAACCATCAAAACTTTTTGTCTCTTACGAGATCAAAATGTGTTTGTTCTTTGAAAACTAGATAAAGATAAATTGATAGTCAAGAAATTACCGAGTATCGCCATTTTAGGTTTTAAACCTGATGTAACAACCAATTCGGTTAAGTTATGAAGGGCGCACGGTGGATGCCTTGGCACTAGGAGCCGACGAAGGACGGGACTAACACCGATATGCTTTGGGGAGCTGTAAGTGAGCTTTGATCCAGAGATTTCCGAATGGGGGAACCCATTGTTCGTAATGGAACAATATCCTTACTTGAATACATAGAGTATGGAAGGCAGACCCAGGGAACTGAAACATCTAAGTACCTGGAGGAAGAGAAAGCAATTGCGATTCCCTGAGTAGCGGCGAGCGAAACGGGATGTAGCCCAAACCAAGAGGCTTGCCTCTTGGGGTTGTAGGACACTCTATACGGAGTTACAAAGGAATGAAGTAGACGAAGAAGTCTGGAAAGGCTCGTCAAAGAAGGTAACAACCCTGTAGTTGAAACTTCATTCCCTCTTGAGTGGATCCTGAGTACGGCGGGACACGTGAAATCCCGTCGGAAGCTGGGAGGACCATCTCCCAAGGCTAAATACTCCCTAGTGACCGATAGTGAACCAGTACCGTGAGGGAAAGGTGAAAAGCACCCCGGAAGGGGAGTGAAATAGAACCTGAAACCGTGTGCCTACAAGTAGTCAGAGCCCGTTAACGGGTGATGGCGTGCCTTTTGTAGAATGAACCGGCGAGTTACGATCCCATGCAAGGTTAAGTCGATGAGACGGAGCCGCAGCGAAAGCGAGTCTGAATAGGGCGAATTGAGTATGTGGTCGTAGACCCGAAACCAGGTGATCTACCCATGTCCAGGATGAAGTTCAGGTAACACTGAATGGAGGTCCGAACCCACGCACGTTGAAAAGTGCGGGGATGAGGTGTGGGTAGCGGAGAAATTCCAATCGAACTTGGAGATAGCTGGTTCTCTCCGAAATAGCTTTAGGGCTAGCCTCATGTGTAAGAGTCTTGGAGGTAGAGCACTGTTTGGACTAGGGGCCCTCATCGGGTTACCGAATTCAGACAAACTCCGAATGCCAAAGACTTATCCATGGGAGTCAGACTGCGAGTGATAAGATCCGTAGTCGAAAGGGAAACAGCCCAGACCACCAGCTAAGGTCCCAAAGTATACGTTAAGTGGAAAAGGATGTGGAGTTGCTTAGACAACCAGGATGTTGGCTTAGAAGCAGCCACCATTTAAAGAGTGCGTAATAGCTCACTGGTCGAGTGACTCTGCGCCGAAAATGTACCGGGGCTAAACGTATCACCGAAGCTGTGGATTGACACCTCTAGGTGTCAGTGGTAGGAGAGCGTTCTAAGGACTGCGAAGCTAGACCGTAAGGACTGGTGGAGTGCTTAGAAGTGAGAATGCCGGTATGAGTAGCGAAAGATGGGTGAGAATCCCATCCACCGAATGCCTAAGGTTTCCTGAGGAAGGCTCGTCCGCTCAGGGTTAGTCGGGACCTAAGTCGAGGCCGATAGGCGTAGACGATGGACAACAGGTTGATATTCCTGTACCACCTCTTTTCCGTTTGAGCAATGGGGGGACGCAGGAGGATAGGGTAAGCGCACTGCTGGATATGTGCGTCTAAGCAGTTAGGCTGATGATGAGGCAAATCCCATCATCGTGAAGGCTGAGCTGTGATAGCGAGCGAATTATAGTAGCGAAGTTCCTGATTCCACACTGCCAAGAAAAGCCTCTAGCGAGGAAAAAGGTGCCCGTACCGCAAACCGACACAGGTAGGCGAGGAGAGAATCCTAAGGTGAGCGAGAGAACTCTCGTTAAGGAACTCGGCAAAATGACCCCGTAACTTCGGGAGAAGGGGTGCTCTGGTAGGGTGCAAGCCCGAGAGAGCCGCAGTGAATAGGCCCAGGCGACTGTTTAGCAAAAACACAGGTCTCTGCGAAGCCGTAAGGCGAAGTATAGGGGCTGACGCCTGCCCGGTGCTGGAAGGTTAAGAGGAGTGCTTAGCGCAAGCGAAGGTGCGAATCGAAGCCCCAGTAAACGGCGGCCGTAACTATAACGGTCCTAAGGTAGCGAAATTCCTTGTCGGGTAAGTTCCGACCCGCACGAAAGGCGTAACGATCTGGGCACTGTCTCAACGAGAGACTCGGTGAAATTATAGTACCTGTGAAGATGCAGGTTACCCGCGACAGGACGGAAAGACCCCGTGGAGCTTTACTGTAGCCTGATATTGAATTTTGGTACAGCTTGTACAGGATAGGTAGGAGCCTTGGAAGCCGGAGCGCCAGCTTCGGTGGAGGCATCGGTGGGATACTACCCTGGCTGTATTGAAATTCTAACCCGCGCCCCTTATCGGGGTGGGAGACAGTGTCAGGTGGGCAGTTTGACTGGGGCGGTCGCCTCCTAAAGAGTAACGGAGGCGCCCAAAGGTTCCCTCAGAATGGTTGGAAATCATTCGCAGAGTGTAAAGGCACAAGGGAGCTTGACTGCGAGACCTACAAGTCGAGCAGGGACGAAAGTCGGGCTTAGTGATCCGGTGGTTCCGCATGGAAGGGCCATCGCTCAACGGATAAAAGCTACCCCGGGGATAACAGGCTTATCTCCCCCAAGAGTCCACATCGACGGGGAGGTTTGGCACCTCGATGTCGGCTCATCGCATCCTGGGGCTGTAGTCGGTCCCAAGGGTTGGGCTGTTCGCCCATTAAAGCGGTACGCGAGCTGGGTTCAGAACGTCGTGAGACAGTTCGGTCCCTATCCGTCGTGGGCGCAGGAAATTTGAGAGGAGCTGTCCTTAGTACGAGAGGACCGGGATGGACGCACCGCTGGTGTACCAGTTGTCTTGCCAAAGGCATCGCTGGGTAGCTATGTGCGGAAGGGATAAGTGCTGAAAGCATCTAAGCATGAAGCCCCCCTCGAGATGAGATTTCCCATCACGTAAGTGAGTAAGATCCCTAGAAGATGACTAGGTAGATAGGTCAGAGATGGAAGCATGGCGACATGTGGAGTTGACTGATACTAATCGATCGAGGACTTAACCACAAAGAGTCATTTATGAAATGAACAACAATTGGTCGATATTCGGCTTTCTTGACATCAATTCTTTATCTAGTTTTGAAGGAACAACCCTTCAATTGAATATTCGTCTGGTGACAATGGCGAAGAGGTCACACCCGTTCCCATGCCGAACACGGAAGTTAAGCTCTTCAGCGCCGATGGTAGTTGGGGGATCTCCCCCTGTGAGAGTAGGACGTCGCCAGGCGATATATATTACGGAGGATTAGCTCAGCTGGGAGAGCATCTGCCTTACAAGCAGAGGGTCGGCGGTTCGATCCCGTCATCCTCCACCATGTTTCTTTATGCAAATGAAATAAACTACAGCACTTTACACCAGTGATATCTTTCCTTAATCTGCTTCAGTGAAACAACTTCCTAATAAGTAGTCTTCATCTAAAAGCAAATCAATTAAATATGCCGGTGTAGCTCAACTGGTAGAGCAACTGACTTGTAATCAGTAGGTTGGGGGTTCAAGTCCTCTTGCCGGCACCATTGTTTTTTTATTTTGTGTCATTTTTTTATTTTGAGAGCCATTAGCTCAGTTGGTAGAGCATCTGACTTTTAATCAGAGGGTCGAAGGTTCGAATCCTTCATGGCTCACCAAAGATTTTTGCAAAAGCAAAATCATCTATGCGGGTGTGGCGGAATTGGCAGACGCACCAGACTTAGGATCTGGCGCCGCAAGGCGTGGGGGTTCAAGTCCCTTCACCCGCACCATTTATTTCGCGGAAGTAGTTCAGTGGTAGAACACCACCTTGCCAAGGTGGGGGTCGCGGGTTCGAATCCCGTCTTCCGCTCCAGACTTGCCGGGGTGGCGGAACTGGCAGACGCACAGGACTTAAAATCCTGCGGTAGGTGACTACCGTACCGGTTCGATTCCGGTCCTCGGCACCATTGTTTCTTATAAAAAATCATTTAGCGCCCGTAGCTCAATTGGATAGAGCGTTTGACTACGGATCAAAAGGTTAGGGGTTCGACTCCTCTCGGGCGCGCCATATAGATCGGGAAGTAGCTCAGCTTGGTAGAGCACTTGGTTTGGGACCAAGGGGTCGCAGGTTCGAATCCTGTCTTCCCGACCACCTTATTTGGGGCCTTAGCTCAGCTGGGAGAGCGCCTGCTTTGCACGCAGGAGGTCAGCGGTTCGATCCCGCTAGGCTCCACCAAGAATTTTTGCGGAAGCAAAATATTCATCCATAATGTCTCTTACGAGACACATGATTGTTCTTTGAAAACTAGATAAAGATAAATTGATTGTCAAGAAATTACCGAGTATCGCCATTTTAGGTTTTAAACCTGATGTAACAACCAATTCGGTTAAGTTATGAAGGGCGCACGGTGG
>NZ_JBBIAB010000049.1 GCF_039634785.1 Tistrella mobilis
CCGCCATCATAGATCAAGGCAAGCGCCAGCAGGCGGCGTGTCTGATCGGCATCTTTCGACCGTCGGGCCAGGGCACGAAGGCCGGCGCCGTCATAATCGGGGCGAAGGGGGATCGGTGCTGACATGGGGATCGCTCCGGCTGTTTGCCAGAGTGACTCACAATCCGCGGGTCTTGGGAATCCCCTATCGTGAGTCGGGGTCAGCGCTCATTGGTATTACCTGGCTGGCCACGTCACGCACGCGCGGGCATCTGGATGCAGCGATCGACGCCGATCAGCAAGTGGCGCAGGTCTTCGGCAATGTGATCGGCGCCGTAGAGGCGGTGCGGCAGGTGGGAGGCACCGCCTGGACGCGCGATCATCATCAAAGGCAGATGTACGGGCTGCTGGATCGCTGGGCTGCCTATTGCCGGCGGCGGATCGCCTACGCCGCCATATATGGCGTGGCGCTGGCCTTGCTGATCGCCATCACCTTCGCGCTGCTGCTGCCGGCCTGGCGGGCAGGGCAGCTCACCATCGGCGAGGTGGTGCTGTACAACACCCTGCTTCTGCAGCTCAATCAGCCTCTCGAGGCCGCCGGCCATGTGATCGATGACGTGGTTCGTTCTCTGACGCGGCTGCGGCCGCTGTTGCGCATGTGGCAGGCGCCGGAAATGCCGATCCGGCTCCATGCGCAACCGCTGGTGATCCGCGACGGGGCCGTCACTTTCGATCATCTCGGCTATGTTCATGCCGACGGGCGGGGGCTGTCGGGGCTTCGGGCGACGGCGCGGCGCGGCCATGTCACCTGGATCATGGGGGAGACCGGCGCAGGCAAGACCACCTTCATGCGATTGTTGACCCGGGCGCTGGAACCTGGCACCGGGCGGATCCGGACCCGTTGGCCGGTTGCGGTGCGCGGCTGGCAGGAGGCGCATGGCCTGACCCCCGGCATGGTGGTCTCGGATGACGGACGAATCGTGACGCTGGCCGTCGTAGACGGTTTCCTGCTGATCGAGGCCACGGGGTAACGTCCAGATAATTGTCTTACAGCGTCATAAGAGTCGTCATTTGACCAGATCCATCAACCCCGCCACCACCGGCCCGTAATCGCTGCCGGACGCACGAAGTGCGGCCTGGATGGTGGGGCGGTCGGTGGGTTTGTTCTGGCTGAGCTTCTGCATGCAGTCGATCCGCTCCACCTGGATACGGAGACCGACGACGCCCTGGATCAGCCGGTCGACATGGGGCTCCGGTGCCGCATCCAGGGTCCAGCCGGTGGCGGTGCGGGCCTCGAAGGCGGCGATCTGGCGGCGCATCAGGTCGAGCAGGCCGTCGCGGTCGTCGACGACCGTCAGCCGGCCGCGGATCTGCAGGCCGACATAGTCCCAGGTCGGCACATTGACGGGGCTTTCATACCAGGCGGGCGAGATATAGGCATCGGGGCCGTTGACCACCAGCAGGGCCGGCATGCCGGTCGACAGCGCCGCCGCATGGGGGTTGCGCCGGGCCATATGGGCGGCGATGGTGAGACCGGTGATGTCGTCGGGGTCCTGATCTTCTGTGATGCCCTGACCTTCTGTGATCCCCTGGCCTTCGGTAATCACCGGCAGCGAGGTGGCGAGCGGCAGGCCGTCGGCGCCCGCGGTCACCAGCGTGCCGAAGGGGAAGCGGGCCAGCCAGCCCAGAATGGCGGCGGGGTCGTCGGTGCGGTAATGGGCGGGCACGTACATCGCGGGCGGCATCCATTGGAGGAGGGCAATGCGGATATTGTATTTTGATATCATGAAAGTCACAATAGCCGCGATATCCCCCCCTCCGACCGGAGTTTCCCCGCATGACCGACGACGCACTCGATCCCGCGCTCAGGGCGATGCTGAAGGCCGCCGCCGAGGCCCCCGCCGGGCCGAGCATCCGCGACCTGCCGGTGCCCGAGGCGCGCGCCGCCTATCGCGAGCGCTATCTGATCCGCGGCATCCGCGCCCCCGAAGCGCCGGTCGCCATGACGGAACATGTGCTGGAGCTGCCGGACCGGGTGATCGATGCCCGGCTCTACCGGCCGGCGCGGGCGGGCGATGCCCCGGCCCTGCCGCTGGTGATCTATTTCCACGGCGGCGGCTTCGTGGTCGGCGACCCGGCGGCCTATGACAACCAGTCGCGCTGGCTGGCCGACCGGCTGGGCGCGCTGGTCCTGACCCCGGATTACCGCCTGGCGCCGGAACATCCCTTCCCGGCGGCGGTGGCGGATGCCTGGGACGTTTTCACCCTGGTGGCCGGCGATGCCGCGGCCTGGGGCGCCGATCCGGCCGCGATCGGGCTTGCGGGCGACAGCGCCGGCGGCTGCCTGACCCTGGTCACGGCACTCACCGCCCGCGACCGCCCGAACGGCCCGCAGCCGGTGGCGGGTCTGGCGCTCTATCCCGTGACCGATTTCCGCCCGAATGCCGGAGAAGAGGTCAGCTATCCGTCGATGGCGGCCCTCGGCAGAGGCTATTTCCTCGACACCGCCACCATGGACTGGTTCTGCGATCTGTTGCTGACCGGCACCGAAGACGCCCGCGACCCCCGCGCCTCCCCCCTGCTCTGGCCGGATGTCGCCGGCACCTGCCCGATCGTGCTGGCCACCGCCGGCTTCGACCCGCTCTCCGACCAGGGCGACGCCATGGCCGACCGCCTGGCGGCTGCGGGCGTGCCGGTCGACCATCTGCGCCTGCCCGACATGATCCACAACTTCCCCGGCTATGCCGGCCTGTCGGCGGGCGCCGAAGCGGCCTTCGCGCGGGTGGTGGATGCCTTCGGCGCACGCCTCCCGGGCCGGTGGCGCGCGTAAGCCGGACGGCGAGAGATAACCTGGTGGAAACGCTATAGTGTTGATAATCTTACGAAATATGAACCGCGCTGGGTTTGCCGGAGGCTCGGCGCATTGAATCAGGCGGCGCTGGCCGCCTGCTCCTGTTCGTCCCACCAGCGTTGCTCGGCCTCGGCCGGCGGGATGTTACCGATCGGCTCGAGGAGCCGGCGGTTGTTGAACCAGTCGACCCATTCGAGGGTCGCATACTCGACGGCTTCCAAGGACCGCCAAGGTCCGCGCCGATGGATCACCTCGGCTTTGTAGAGCCCGTTGATCGTCTCGGCGAGGGCGTTGTCGTAGGAATCCCCGACACTGCCCACCGAGGGCACCACGCCGGCGTCGTCGAGGTGTTCGGTGTCGCGGATCGACAGGTATTGTCCGCCTCAATCGCTGTGATGGACGAGACCGCCACCGGGTGCCGGCCGGCGCGCATGGAGGGCTTGCTCGAGGGCATCGAGCACGAAGCTCGCATGCGCGGTTCGGTTTGCCCGCCAACCGACGATACGCCGCGTGAACACGTCGATCACGAAGGCGACGTAGACGAAACCCGCCCAGGTCGCCACGCAGGTGAAATCGGAGACCCTGAGCCGGTTCGGTCCCGGCGCCCTGAACTGTCGATTGACGAGGTCACGCGGGCATGGCGCCTTGTCCGAGATGGTCGTCCGGATCGGTCGACCACGAACAACGCCTTGAAGTCCCATCTGTTTCATCAGCCGAGCCGCCGTGCATCGCGCGACGGGAATGCCCTCGCGGTTGATCTGTCGCCAGACCTTGCGAACGCCGTAGACCCGGAAGTTTTCGTCGAACCCCCGCCGGATCGTGTGACGCAGCTCCACGTCACGGCGCACCCAAGGAGGCGCCGTCGAGGGATCGAGCCGGCGAGCGGCGTGAACGTGATACGTCGACGGGGCGATCGGCAGAACACGGCAGATCGACTCGACCCCATAGACGTTGCGGTGATCGTCGATGAACGACACCATCACTTCTGTCGGCGGTCGAGCTCCACCAGCGCGAAATACGCCGACGCTTTCCTCAGGATCTTGTTCGCCTGCCGCAGCTCGCGGTTCTCCCGCTCGCGTGCCTTCAGGCGGGCGTTCAGGTCCGGGGCGGCGCCGTCGATCTTACCGCCCTCACGCTCGGCCCGCTTCACCCACAGCCGCAGCGTCTCCGGTGTGCAGCCGATCTTGCCGGCGATCGAGGCGATGGCGGCCCAGTGGGAGGCGTGATCGCTCTCGTGCTCGAGAACCATCCGGACCGCGCAGCTACGCACTTTGGGGACAAATTTGTTCGTCATCCTGCTGGTCATGGCTCCATCCTCTCAAGAGTTGGAGCCTCCGGCAAACCCGGCGCGGGGTCACGTCCCGCCGAATGGTGTAACAGCGTTTGCCTGGGGATGATGAGCCTTCGTGGCCTGCTGGAAAAGAGCGCAGATGCCGATCTGCTGCGCGAGATGATCGGTTTTGCCGCCGAGCGGCTGATGGAGTTGGAGGTGGCGACGCTGACCGACGCCGGGCATGGTGAGCGCAAGCCCGATCAGCGCCTTGTCCACCGCAACGGCTACCGCGAGCGCGACTGGGAGACCCGGGCGGGGACGGTGGCGTTGCGCATCCCACGCCTGCGCAAAGGCAGCTATCTGCCGTGCTTCCTGGAGCCCCGCCGGATGGCGGAAAAGGCGCTGACCGCCGTCATCCAGGAGGCCTATGTCCAGGGCATCTCGACGCGGTCGGTCGACGATCTGGTCAAGGCCATGGGCATGACCGGCATCTCGAAAAGCCAGGTCAGCCGCCTGTGCGCCGAAATCGACGGCAAGATCGCCACCTTCCTCGACCGCCCGCTGGAGGGCGACTGGCCCTATGTCTGGCTCGACGCCACCTACGTCAAGGTGCGCCAGGACGGCCGCATCGTCAGCGTGGCGGTGATCATCGCGGTCGGTGCCAACACCGCCAGGCGACGCGAAGTCCTGGGCATGGCCATCGGCCCCAGCGAGGCTGAGACCTTCTGGACCGACTTCCTGCGCAAGCTGGCGCGGCGGGGCCTGCGCGGCGTCAAGCTGGTGGTCTCCGACGCCCACGAAGGATTGAAAGCGGCCATCGCCAAGGTGCTGAACGCCACCTGGCAGCGCTGCCGCGTCCATTTCATGCGCAACGTGCTGGCCCATGCAGGCAAACAGGGCTGCCGCGTCGTCTCGGCCTTCATCGGCACCGCCTTCGCCCAGGACACCGCCCGGGCCGCCCGTGTCAGGCCGCCCGTGCGCAATGGCGCCAGGTGGCCGACCAACTGCGCCCCAGAGCCCGGAAACTGGCGGACGTGATGGACGACGCCGAAACCGACGTCCTGGCATACATGGACTTCCCCGCCGCGCATCGCGCCAAGCTGCACTCGACCAATTCCATCGAGCGCCTCAACGGCGAAATCAAGCGTCGCACCGAGGTCGTCGGCATCTTCCCCAACGAGGCCGCCATCACCCGACTGATCGGCGCCATCCTGCTGGAGCAGAACGACGAATGGGCCGTCCAGCGATCCCGCTATATGACCCTGGAATCCGTCGCCCCCTTGGGCGATGATCCGCTGACCAGCCTGCAGCCCGTCGCGGCAGCCTGACTATCCCGGACAACCTTGCCGGAGATCAAACGGCGACTGCACTGTTATACCAATTCTCGGGACACGATCGTTCAGAACGCGACGATCATCAACCCGAGGAACACCGCGCGGCTTGTTTGGCAGTAGCGGCGAGATGATCGACCATTCATGGTCGGTGAGTTCATAGCGGCGGCGCGTCATTTCAAAGCTCCCTCATTCGGAAGCCTTGAATCACAGCTGCCAAAAAACACCAAGCGAATTTATGAGTTTACCGCCTAAAGTCGTCGGGCATCCCGGCAGAGACAGCAGGCATGCCGCAACGGCAGGCGGACACTCTCGTTGCGGTAGACGGCGGCCGGAAATCCGGTCCCGGCGCGGCCTAGTGCTACAGTTGCATATTATATCTTTTCGCCCGATGCGAAATGGCCGCAACCGCTTGATGTGACTGCCGCCACCGAAACCATGCCCAGACGTCCCCTGCGTGGTGTTGTGTCGCGAACAGAAGCCTGGAGAGAAGCCGCCTGATT
>NZ_JBBIAB010000050.1:0-2500 GCF_039634785.1 Tistrella mobilis
TGTCCGTCCATGCGGTTGCAAGACCTGGCAGCGACCTACTCTCCCGCGTCTTAAGACGAAGTACCATTGGCGCAGGACGGTTTCACGGCCGAGTTCGGGATGGGATCGGGTGGTTCACGTCCGCCATAGCCACCAGGTCATGAAACCGCACGGAGGGACAATCCGGAAGCGGTGCTTCCGGAAGCTCTGAGCGCGAGATCGTCTGATTTTGTGATGTGTGTGCAAGCTTCGTGGGCCGCGGGCCCGGTTCTGGGCGCGGCGGGGATCTTTCGAGCCGATCGAGCGATTAGTACCGGTCAGCTCAGCGCATTGCTGCGCTTACACACCCGGCCTATCGACGTGGTGGTCTTCCACGGCTCTCAAGGGAGACCTGGTTTTGAGGGAGGTTTCCCGCTTAGATGCTTTCAGCGGTTATCCCTTCCGGACATAGCTACCCAGCGATGCGGCTGGCGCCACAACTGGTGCACCAGAGGTCCGTCCATCCCGGTCCTCTCGTACTGAGGACAGATCCTCTCAAGTCTCCTACACCCACGGCAGATAGGGACCGAACTGTCTCACGACGTTCTAAACCCAGCTCACGTACCACTTTAATCGGCGAACAGCCGAACCCTTGGGACCTGCTCCAGCCCCAGGATGTGATGAGCCGACATCGAGGTGCCAAACAACCCCGTCGATATGGACTCTTGGGGGTTATCAGCCTGTTATCCCCGGCGTACCTTTTATCCGTTGAGCGATGGCCCTTCCACTCGGGACCACCGGATCACTATGGCCGACTTTCGTCTCTGCTCGACTTGTCAGTCTCGCAGTCAGGCGGGCTTATGCCATTGCACTCGACAGCCGATTTCCGACCGGCCTGAGCCCACCATCGCGCGCCTCCGTTACTCTTTGGGAGGCGACCGCCCCAGTCAAACTACCCGCCATGCAGGGTCCCGGCTCCGGATCACGGAGCGCGGTTAGACACCAAGAACCAAAAGGGTGGTATTTCAAGGTTGCCTCCACCTCGGCTGGCGCCGTGGCTTCATAGGCTCCCACCTATCCTACACATTCAGTCCCTAGTGCCACTGCAAAGCTGTAGTAAAGGTGCACGGGGTCTTTCCGTCTGACCGCGGGAACTCCGCATCTTCACGGAGAATTCAATTTCGCTGAGTCGATACTGGAGACAGTGGGGAAGTCGTTACGCCATTCGTGCGGGTCGGAACTTACCCGACAAGGAATTTCGCTACCTTAGGACCGTTATAGTTACGGCCGCCGTTTACCGGGGCTTCGATTCAGAGCGTGAACCCCTCCTCTTAACCTTCCGGCACCGGGCAGGCGTCAGACCCTATACGTCGCCTTGCGGCTTCGCAGAGCCCTGTGTTTTTAGTAAACAGTCGCCACCCCCTGGTCTGTGCCCCCCGCCCCTGGTTGCCCAGGAACGGGGCCCCCTTCTCCCGAAGTTACGGGGGTAATTTGCCGAGTTCCTTCAGTATCGTTCTCTCAAGCGCCTTGGTATACTCTACCAGCCCACCTGTGTCGGTTTCGGGTACGGTCTGTACGTGGGAGTTATTTCCTGGAACAACTTCGCTGCCGGGAACAATCCAGTAAGCCCCGACAACTTACATCATCCGTCACTTCCCACAGGTGCAGGAATATTAACCTGCTTCCCATCGACTACGGCTTTCGCCCTCGTCTTAGGGGCCGACTCACCCTGCGCGGATTAGCCTTGCGCAGGAACCCTTGGGCTTTCGGCGACAGAGTTTCTCACTCTGTTTGTCGCTACTCATGTCAGCATTCTCACTTCCGATACCTCCAGGCGCCCTCACGGGTCACCCTTCACAGGCCTACGGAACGCTCCGCTACCACGCACCATACGGTGCATCCACAGCTTCGGTGTACGGCTTTAGCCCCGTTACATCTTCGGCGCGGGACAGCTTATCTAGACCAGTGAGCTGTTACGCTTTCTTTAAAGGATGGCTGCTTCTAAGCCAACCTCCTGGTTGTCATGGCCGTCCTACATCCTTTCCCACTTAGCCGCAACTTGGGGACCTTAGCTGGTGGTCTGGGCTGTTTCCCTCTCGACTACGGACCTTAGCACCCGCAGTCTGTCTGCCACGCTGTACTCCCTGGTATTCGGAGTTTGGTTAGGTTTGGTAAGCCGGTGAGGCCCCCTAGCCCATCCAGTGCTCTACCCCCAGGGGTAATCACGTGACGCACTACCTAAATAGTTTTCGCGGAGAACCAGCTATATCCGAGTTTGATTGGCCTTTCACCCCTAGCCACAGGTCATCCCCGTCTTTTTCAACAGACGTGGGTTCGGTCCTCCAGTGCGTGTTACCGCACCTTCAACCTGCCCATGGCTAGATCACCCGGTTTCGGGTCTACTTCATCCAACTCAGTCGCCCTGTTCAGACTCGCTTTCGCTGCGCCTACACCTATCGGCTTAAGCTTGCTGGATAAAGTAACTCGCTGACCCATTATGCAAAAGGTACGCCGTCAGGCTTGCGCCCTCCGACTGCTTGTA
>NZ_JBBIAB010000051.1 GCF_039634785.1 Tistrella mobilis
GACGCGGGCAAAAAGGTCAAAGGTAAGAAGCGGCATATCGTCGTCGACACGCTCGGCATGATGCTGGAAGCGCAGATCCAGCCTGCCGACATCCAGGATCGGGACGGTGCGTTGCCGGTGCTGAAAGAGGTCCGCCGCCTGTTCCCGTTCATCGAGCGCATCTTCGCCGATGGTGGCTACCAGGGGGCCGCCACGGCTGCCGCCGTGCGTGAACTCGGTGTCTGGCACCTGGACATCGTCAAGCGTTCGGATACCGCAAAGGGCTTCCAGGTCCTGCCCAAACGCTGGATCGTCGAACGGACCTTCGGATGGCTTGGCCGCTGCCGCAGGCTGGCCAAAGACTTCGAGAACCTCTCACGGATGGCTTTGGCATTCCTCCGCCTCGCGATGATCCGGATCATGATGCGCAGAATCGCAAGGAGCCGGAAATCATAGATAACTTCTCGGACGGACTCTTAAGCATCCAACTTTACAAGCTCCAATAATTGAGCGACGGAAATACTGATAGCCCTCGACACATTCCTTTTGGATCTGCGATCAGCCCTCCCGGTATTAATAGATCGACAAAATCTTCCAGCGGCCGCTCACGAAAATCCTGATGCTCGACAGCAATTACGACAAGATTTACGCGCTCATCCTTCGATTTTGGCCAATTAATTGCCTCTACTTCTCCTAGTGATCTAATTTTTTCCCCTGAAAGCCACGGATCATGAATAGCGACACGAAATCCATGGCGGACCAACCGCCTGGCTAGCTGCGGGGTCCGGGAATTACGTACATCGGGCACGTCCTCCTTAAAAGTGGCTCCCAATATCAATGCTAGCGGACGAAGAACCTCTTGGCATACTTCGCGAAAGCGGAAGGCTATTCGGTCTGCAATTTCATCGGCCATGTGATCATTAGTCCGTCGCCCCGCCAGGATGACCTCCGGCTCATGGCCGATCATCTGCGACAGATGGCTGAGGTAATAAGGGTCAACGCCGATGCAGTGCCCTCCCACCAGGCCGGGTCGAAAATCCAGGAAATTCCATTTTGTTCGCGCCGCAGCAAGCACATCATGAACGGAAAGACCGATACGCTCGCAAATGAGCGCGATCTCGTTCACGAAGGCGATATTGATGTCACGTTGTGCGTTCTCTATCACCTTGGCCGCCTCCGCCACACGGATCGACGGCGCGCAGTGGATCCGCCCGCCGTTCAATCCACCGTACAAACGTCGAAGTGCGTCGACAACTGCATCCCCCTGGCCCGCGACGACCTTAACGATCGTGTCCACCCGATGATCGCGATCTCCCGGATTGATTCTCTCCGGCGAGTATCCGAGTAGGATATCCTGACCGACGATCAGTCCCGAGGCGTCGGCAAGGGCCGGACCGCAAACGTCTTCGGTCACCCCCGGATAGACGGTGCTCTCAAAAATCACCACTGTGCCAGGCGCGAGCCGCGGCCCCAGGATGGCGCATGCGGACAGCAAGTGCCCAAGATCGGGCCGCCTGTCTGGGGTGATCGGCGTCGGCACACAGACCATCATAATCCGGGCCTCACGCAGATGTTCAGGATCTGCCGTCGGTACAAGCCCGCCAGCCAATGCCTGCTGCAAATCGGCAGACGCCACCTCACCGGTATCGTCAAACCCGGCTCGGATCCGCAGCACACGCTCCGCATTTAGATCATAGCCGATAACCCGCCGCCCCCGCGCGGCAAACGCAGCAGCCAGAGGGAGCCCCACATAGCCAAGACCGATGACCGCAAGTACAGCTCGATCAGGATCTGCGTCTTCGAAGACCGGAGACAGAAATGGCTCGACCTCTTCGGGCCCGGAGATGTCCATCAGACTCAGATCCCGTGGTATGTTCGAAACCAGTCGACGAAACGGGGGATGCCTTCAGTGATCGGCGTTCGAGGTTCGAAGCCCAGAAAGCTGCGCGCCCGGTCGATATCGGCATAGGTCGCCGGCACGTCGCCTGGCTGCATCGGCTCGAGGATCTTCACCGCCTCCCGCCCCACCGCCGTCTCGATCGCCCGGATGAAGTCGCCGAGCGCCACAGGCGCATTGTTGCCCAGGTTAAAGACACGATGCGGCACGTTGCCCTCCCCGGTGTCGGAAACCGCGGAGGTCGGGGAGGTGTCGAGTGCCGCCACCACGCCGGACACGATGTCGTCGACATAAGTGAAGTCGCGCTGCATCCGCCCCTCATTAAAGACTCTGATCGGACGCCCCTTGAGGATGGCATCGGTAAAAAGCCAAGCCGACATGTCAGGCCGCCCCCAGGGACCATAAACCGTGAAAAACCGCAGCCCGGTCAGCGGCAGGCCGTAGAGATGGGCGTAGGTATGGGCCATCAGCTCTCCCGCCCGCTTGGTGGCGGCATAGAGCGACAGCGGCGTATCGACCCGGTCAGCCTCGGAAAAGGGCAGCTGCCGATTAGCGCCATAGACCGATGAGGAGGAGGCATAGACCATATGCACAAGGTCAGGCAGATGTCGGGCAAGTTCCAGAAGACAAAGATGCCCCTCGACATTTGTCCTCGTGTAGCTGTGCGGTGCCTCAATAGAATAGCGCACCCCGGCTTGTGCTGCAAGATGCACGATCCGGTCGATCCGCGGCAGGTGATCGTACAAGGCCTCGATCGCGGCGCGATCCGAAATATTTAACCGCCGGAAGACAAAGCCGGTGCGTCCCTCCAGCCGGGCCAGCCGCGCCCGTTTCAGGGCCGGATCGTAATAGGCGTTCAGGTCGTCGATGCCGAGAACCTCTTCCCCGCGATCGAGGAGCAGGGACGCCACGTGCGAGCCGATGAAGCCGGCGGCACCGGTGATAAGGATGGTCATGGCAGGCGGCTCCGGCAATGGAGATCATCGCGAGTCAAGGTAGCGATGCGGGCCCCGGATGTGAAGCATGTCGGCAATCGGCATAGGGGAAGATCCTGTCGGATTGCCACCTGCCACACCGGGATGCGGGTCCGCACCGGGCGGTTCGAGCAATTGAGATCAGGCGAGTCTGCGCAGCTCGAGTTGGTCAGCCCATTTGATCGGGAGGATGGAATTGAGGAGTATCCCGCTGTTGCGCAACCATCGTCCGCTGTTGGCCGCAACCTGTTGTGCGACAGCGGGTCTGGTCCCTCGAGCCATCAGCTCCCGGAAGATGATCTGAACCGCGCCGGGTTTGCCGGGGGCTCCAACTCTTGAGAGTCCGTCCGAGAAGTTATCTATGATTTCCGGATCCTTGCGATTCTGCGCATCATGATCCGGATCATCGCGAGGCGGAGGAATGCCAAAGCCATCCGTGAGAGGTTCTCGAAGTCTTTGGCCAGCCTGCGGCAGCGGCCGAGCCATCCGAAGGT
>NZ_JBBIAB010000052.1 GCF_039634785.1 Tistrella mobilis
CCAACCGCATCTTCGAATCCTACGACCAGATCATCGCCATGTGCTGCCATGCCTGGAACAAGCTCATCAGACAGCCGTGGAAGATCATGTCCATCGGGTTGAGGCGCTGGGTTCATGGGTTCTGATTATTGCAGATTGATATTACCCGCAGCCCGGTCAAACGAACGCCGGAGCGTTTTGCCATCGATGGCGATTACGCCGGGACCATCGGCTCCGAGATCGTCGAGGAACTGTGAGAAGCACGCCGACAACGCTGCGGGATCGATCAGGCGGAACAGCCGCGAGAACGTGTCATGGCTTGGCAAGCCGTTGGGAAGGCTGAGAAACTCCCGGAAGAGCTCCTCGCGGTCCTCTGCGAAGTCGGCAAAATCGACGCAGCTCTCGCAGCCGCAGATCGAAGCCGTCAACGCGATCACCAGGAGGTCCAGAAGCTCATGGCGTCTCGCGTTACCCGTGCGCGGGTCGGGCACTTGGCGCAGGATGGTGATCAGAGATGGCATCGCCTTTACGCAGGTGTGGGATGCGCAACGCCACCGTCCCCGCCCGGGTCTCCCAGTCGCGCTCGCGGTAGCCGTTGCGGTGGACAAGGCGCTGATCGGGCTTGCGCTCACCATGCCCGGCGCCGGTCAGCGTCGCCACCTCCAACTCCATCAGCCGCTCGGCGGCAAAACCGATCATCTCGCGCAGCAGATCGGCATCTGCGCTCTTTTCCAGTAGGCCACGAAGGCTCATCATCTCATCGGTCATCGTCTTGATCCTTGGTTCGGTTGGGGGTTGCAACCAAACCTTACCGAAGATCGACGATGACCACCCCGATTTCGAGGGCGCCATCATCCCCAGGCAAACACTGTTTACACCATTCGGCGGGACGTGACCAAAATTCACTTTAAAGCCTACCCGAATGTTGCGAAGCTGATTGGTATGGAACCGGCGCAAACAGTATTGAAAATGCGATAGCATGAAATACAATACCCTGTGAACCCATATAATGATTGTCCACCATAGCCGTACATAGATAATATAAAACAAGGCGACGCTTCAAAAGATCCCCAGTGTTAACGGCAAAAACAGTTACATAAATGAACGCGCAAGCCGTTACCAGGAAACCCAGAACCCCATAGTAATAAAACGCACCGACCCAAGTCGAGTGAGGACTCAACAAATGTTGAGACCAGAATGTCGGATTTAGAACAAGGTACATAAATTCGGCGCTACCTCCGCCTCGCCCAAAAAGAATCGATACAGGGTCCTGAATAGCCCTTTTTATCAGGAACGCCCAAATTCCAGAGCGACCGGACGACAAATCTTGGACATTCCCGGATGCAGCGTCAGAAAGTCGCTGAACACCACTCAGATCATTGATAAGTGCGGTGACATCAGTAGTCAACGATATGACGGCTGCCAATATCACGATGGCGACGGCAAACCACCCGAAACGTTTCAGTAGATGAGGACCGTAAGCCACAGCTACAGCAATACCCAGCATATTCGCACGTGAGCCCGTTGCCAGCAAGGCTACGAACAATACAAGACAAATCAATGCTCTGATTAGCAGACTCACCTCTGATTTAGCGAGTGCAAAAATTATGCACAGCGCGGCCATGGAGCCGAACACATTAGGACCACCCGCATTCTCAAAAACGAGGCGCCCGTTCGCCCACGAAATTGTATCAAAAACAAAAATCGAAACAAAAACAAAAGTAGGCAGCCCAATACTAAGACCAAAGGCAATATTTCGGAGCGCTCGCATCGAAAATGTGTAACTGAGAAACGCAATCGAACAGATATATATAAGTATTTTCACAGTATCCACTGCATATCGTGGGCCAGGCCCGAAATAAATTGCTGACATCGCATTGAAACCAAAAAACAGCACAATCCAAGTTGTAAACTTCATTACATAAATAGGCGCAGTAATAAATGAAAAAAACATCGCAAACGCAATAAAGGCAATCAATAGGATGTGCGACAGGAAAAACTGAATATTCCCCATTATCGGTAAAGTCAGAAGCGACAACGCCACCCCAAATATAATAGCTCTACACTGTGATATCTCGAGTGGCTTCACCTCAGAAAAAGACATAACCATGCGCCCCCATGTTAAGTTATTTATTTGTGTCACGTTTCATATTCACAAGAGTATATTTTAGAAAATTGAAGCAGAATGTGACAACCCCTCCCATAATAAACGCAAGAAGAAAAACGATCAGAGGTCGCGGAATTACCGGATAGATAGACACGTTTGGCGGACTAATGAACTGCGCAGCAAAATAACTATCGCTGTGAGCAATAATACTACGGGTGTAAAAATTTGAATAAATTTCCGAGAGCGCACTTCGGGCTTCAAGAACCGGCGACTCCGAAATCCGATTCTGAAGGAAATTCTGCCACGCCTGAAGATGCATCAATTCATCATCGCGTACCAGCTGGTCAGCTCTATCGTGAATAATGATCAGAACTTTCTCCGCCAACTGGCGATCCCGCATTTTTATGCTAATATCAAAAATCGGCGCTGGCACTGTTTCAGGGGCGCTTCTCTGTTCAATTTCGATTTTATTATCGAGGACTTTCAAGACGTCGTCGATAGTAGGCTCAGTTGGCACCGCATAACCAAACCACTCGTCAAAAATATTTTCCCCAGATCGCCAAGTATTTGTCTCCTCATCCCACCGACCATCCATAAGTGCGCGCAGGATCTCTGGATCAGCCATCAACACTTCTGCAATAGGCCGGCTACGCAGGAGGTTTAAGTACATCTGAAACTTCGTAATTTTCTCGCTCAACCCCCCCCCCAAAAAGGAGAGAGGAGAGGCCGCCATAGCCCCCTGATTAACAAGATCAGCGGTCTGCTGAACCGCAGTCACGCTCATTTTTGCTTCATATTTATGAGGCAATAGGTTAAAAATAACCGCTATACCGAGAAAAATTGGAATGACAATAAAATACATCCACCATCGACGCCTCTGCGCTCTAAAGATCTCTGACATCCCGAATTCCATTATCAACTGCCTCTTCGATTTTTTCATCCGTGGGGCACGCCAAGTTTTCGTCAACACAGACGCCTCAGAGTCCGTCCGAGAAGTTATCTATGATTTCCGGCTCCTTGCGATTCTGCGCATCATGATCCGGATCATCGCGAGGCGGAGGAATGCCAAAGCCATCCGTGAGAGGTTCTCGAAGTCT
>NZ_JBBIAB010000053.1 GCF_039634785.1 Tistrella mobilis
CCCAATCGCTTCGCCCAAGGCCCCACACGGTTCCATCCATCCCTCCCAAGCCAACAACGTCGACAATGAGAGATTCAGACTTTTTCCGTCCTGTCACGCACAGTTTCACCCGATTGCCCTGTCCGCCATCTTCAGATGGCTTCCAATATATGGGGCATCGCGGTTATGCTGCCACCGGGTAGCGCTGGGTTTTTCGAACAGGCTTGAACGATCACTTGGAGTAGAAAGCCGGACTCCGCGCTCGCCCTTTTCAGTTTAGAGACGGCCTCCAAGAAAAGGTGTTCACTAGAGATGGCGCGCTTGAGAACCCTCTTTATCATGGGAGGGGTAATGGGGCAGAGGTTGAGCAACCTCATTCTCCTGCCTCTTCTAATTGCAACGATGACAGCCCCAGAGTTTGTGCGCTTCGGTCTCTTCTCGAGCTTGGTTGCCGTTGCTGTTCCTCTACTGAGTATGAATCTACACTTTGCAATTGGTCGCCTCTATTTTGATACAAAGGATATAAACGAACACGGTTCAATATTTTTGAGTAATTTGTTCACGGCGATTTTTTCCATAATATTATTTAGCGGATTTATTATTACCATTATATATATCGGGAATATTCCAGATCCTCTTGCTGAAAACAATATACCCACTCAAATAATTATTGTGATTGCAGCTATAAGTCTGGTATTTATGCAGGCCGCAGGCATTCTGGCACGCCTCCAAGACAATAGTTTTTTATTTGCGGCCATATCAATTTCGTCTGGCCTTGGATTGATTGCGGGGTATGTAATACTTTCTCCATTTATGAGTGACAATGTACTTGCTGCAATTTTGTCATATATTTTTGCTCAATTTTTGGCTTCAATGTTGGGGCTGTTGCCTATGGTCCGACTATTACGCAATGGGCGTTTTTGTACAAAAGCTGTCCGAAGAGCTCTCTCTTACTCGAGCGGTACAATGGTTTTTGTGGTCTCGATGTGGGTGGTGGCTCAGGCCGGACGTTGGGTGGGGAGCGTTACACTTACGCCTAGTGAAGCAGTTTCATATACTCTTATTTCCTATGGTATTGTTGTTCTTGGTGTCTTGGTCAATTCCTACACGGAAGCTAGGAGGATACCCATATTTGAGAGATTCTCAGAAGAAAAAATAGATGAAGCTCTTCAGATTATCTGGAGATCAGCATTAAAAAATATTAAAATTATTGCCTTCTTCTATACAATGGGGGTTATTTTCTGCGAATATCAAACACATATTTTGCCTAATGGGTATCGAATTGAATTTGTGTGGCTGCTGCCGTCCCTTGTTTATTCTCTGACTGCTGTACTCTTTAATAGCGCTTTTTGGATGCTGACAGGGCTTCATCGCACGGTATGGCTTTCTGTAATCTGTGTGAGTGCAGTGGCTATATACATTCCTTTGCTTTCCTGCCTAAGTTACAAGGGCGTGATGGGGCTACTGTGGACATCTGCTTTGGTTATGACACTTCAGTCTGCTGCAGCCTTTGGTGTTGCTTATTACCTTGCGCGGCGTCAAAAGCATATAGTTCGTAGTATCAAAGGATCAAAAGCATGAATAAAGATCTGGAATTGCGGGGTGACTGCCAGATATTTATCTGTACGGGATTTGAGGCACTGAAGGCATCACGCCAGATTATTCATAGATTTTCGAAGGGGAGACCGAGTTATATTTTTTGGTTTGGTGGGGATCGAGGGCAGGATGAAATCGACGAGCCCTTTACGCACCTCTTTGAGTTCAAGACCGCTGCTCAAGGTATGAGTTATGGAGAACTACTTCAGGATTTCTCCAGGATTTTGGGGGAGAATTCGGAAAAATTCAAGGATGCGGATATTTTTATTCCGCATCCTTATCATTTTGCCGCGAATTATTTTTTGAATAAGCCAAATATTGCCGGTCTTTATCTTTTACCTGATGGAATGATCAACTATTCACACAGAAAGCTCACACTAGTGGAGAAATTAAAATCACTTGCTAAGTTGATTTACGGTTGGATTTATCATGTCCATTATTATCCTTGTGTACGTTCTCTTCACATCACTCGTTATGAGGATTTGCCTTACGTGGCCACATTCACTTTTGAACCGAGACGACTGGTAACGACCGCAGGATCTGTTTTTGTCCTTGATGATATTATTAATAAAAATGATTATGTTTCGGAGCCTGGGCGGATTCTGTTCTTGGATCAGGAGATTACAGAAATTTTCTCAAAAGATTTGGCTTACGCCATTCGTATGGCTGCTTTTTCCTTCATGGAAAATCTGAATGCGAATGAAATCTACTATAAGCCTCATCCAAAAGGACAGAATCGAATTAATCTTCTTCGCTCTATTATTCCTGAGGCAATTTTGCTAGAAAAAAAAGGAGCTGTGGAGAACATTATAGGAGAATTGAGGGTTGAAAAATGTGTATCATTTTACAGTACGGCGCTTTTGGTGCTGCGAAGAATGACCACGGTAGAAACTATTTCCATCCTTCCGTCTGCACCCCCAAATCATACAGCAGAGTTCGTAGAGGGTATTGCAAAGAGTTTTGATGAACACGGTATTATTGTGCTTAGGGTCAAAACCCAACCAATCTCTTGATAATGAGATCATTCCGTGATTCCAGTGGTCTGTAACCACGAGGAACACGATGTCTCAGCTTTTCTGGTTGTCGGACGAACAGTGGGCTCAGCTTGAGCCGCACCTGCCCAAGAACCAGCCGGGTGCCCGGCGTGTGGATGACCGACGGGTGATTTCGGGGATCATCCACGTGCTGCGGACCGGGTGCCGATGGTGTGACTGTCCTGCGGAATACGGGCCGTCGACAACCATCTACAACCGCTTCCACCGGTGGTCCGGGCGTCGTTTCTGGACGGGGCTGGTGGAGGCTTTGGCGGCATCCGGGGCCGTCACGAAGTCAATGGCGATCGACTCCACCTATGTGAAAGCCCATCGGTCAGCACATGGGGGAAAAGGGGGGCGAAATCTCAGAGTCCGTCCGAGAAGTTATCTATGATTTCCGGATCCTTGCGATTCTGCGCATCATGATCCGGATCATCGCGAGGCGGAGGAATGCCAAAGCCATCCGTGAGAGGTTCTCGAAGTCTCTG
>NZ_JBBIAB010000054.1 GCF_039634785.1 Tistrella mobilis
CAAAGAAATCCGGAAAAAGCGGAAGACTATTTCCACATTACTCTCGGGTATGACGTATTGAGAGTGCAATTGTACTCCCGTTCTATAGTTCTTGATCCAGGACCGCGCTATCAGGTTCATGGATTACAGGGTAGCTACGTGAAGCACGGAATGGATCGTCAGGAGGATGATTTAAAAGCAGGGAAAAATCCTCTTGATGAAGAGTGGGGATTGGAAGATGAAGAAAACTGGGGTACACTGACAACCTTATCCAGGGATGAAGTGACTTCAGAAGTCATTCCTTCTGAAAAGGGGGATTATACTCAATACTACCTGGGTATATATGGAAGTGTAAGGCGAGACAAACCTCTTCCCGTGAAACCAGATGATGCTTTACATGTGATCAAAATCATTGAAGCATGTAAAGAGAGTGCAGAGAGCAAACGTGTTATTCAACTGAAATAGAGTAGAAAGGCTCCCCACACTTGAACTGTAACCCGAATAACGGACACTTATAAAAAAGTGCCCCGTTATTCGGGTTCTTTCTGTTTCTAGAAATTAAACCCGTTTATAATGAAACAAAGACAATGAACGGAGTGAGCGAATGCGTAATCGTATATTTACAGAAATGGAAATGAAGTACCTTGAGAATAACCCAAATGTGTTACGTGTATCAGACCGTACTATCAGCTATCAACCTTCATTTAAACTGATCGCCATCGAAGAATATCAAAAGGGGAAATTTCCTAGCCAAATTTTTGAGGAACATGGATTTGATGTCGCCGTTATTGGTAAGGATCAACCAAAACGCTCGTTAAAAAGGTGGCGTGAAACTTTTGAGAAGTATGGAAAAGCAGGATTAGAAGGGGAACGAAGAGGCAAAGGAAGCCAAGGACGACCTTCAAAACGAGAGCTTTCAATGGAAGAAAAGCTTAAGAAAGCCGAAGCACGGATTAACTACTTAGAGGCTGAAAATGAATTCTTAAAAAAGCTAGAAGAACTCGAAAGGCAGGCGTTGAAGAAGAAAAAATAGCTCCACAAGAAGTCTATACGCTCATCGAGCACGTGATAAACAAGTATGCATTAAAGAAGATGGTCTCCTATTTGTGCACCTTTATTGGGGTGAGCCGAAGCGGTTATTATGCCTGGTTAAAGTGTAGGGTTAAAAGAGAACGGAAAAATGCGAAAGATGAACAAGATGTCACATTAATTCGGGCTATCTTTCTACGGGAAGAAGAAAAAGTAGGCGCCCTTCAAATCAAAATGTATTTAGAGAATGATTACGATGTCATCATGAATCATAAAAAAATTAGAAGGTTAATGAGAAAGTTTCACCTTGTGACGAAAATCAGAAGAGCTAATCCCTATAAGCGAATGATGAAAGCGACCCAAGAGCACCGGACATGTCCAAACCTACTCAACCGTGAATTCAAACAGGATAAACCTGGCCTAGTCTTCTTAACAGACATTACCTATATTTATTATGGGAAGGGTCAAAAAGCTTATCTTTCATGCGTAAAAGATAGCACAACAAAAGAAATTGTAGCTCATCATATTTCCACGTCGCTTGGAATGGACTTGGTTTATCGAACCTTAGAAAAGCTCAAGGTCTCTCAAAATGGTTTCCACCCTAGGTCCTTAATTCATTCAGATCAGGGTTTTCATTACACTCATCCCTATTTTCAACAGAAAGTAAAAGAAGCTGGACTTCAACAATCCATGTCGAGAAAGGGGAACTGTTGGGATAACGCTCCAATGGAGTCCTTCTTTGGCCATTTTAAAGACCGTGTTAACCACAAAGCATGTAAGAATTTGAATGAACTGAAAGAGAAAGTAGATACCTATATCCAACGTTATAACCATCAAAGGTATCAATGGGGATTAAATAAAATGACCCCGGTTCAATACCGAGGTCATTTACTAGCAGCATAGGCCCTTTTTATAAACTGTCCATATTATAGGTTACAGTTCAAATAGGGAGCCTTTCTTTATTGATGCTATTCAACCGTACCAGCTTCTAAGATTTGAACCTTTGCGTCCACATTGAATCTTACACGGGGATAAATGCTTTCTTTCCATTCTTTAATATCAAACCCACGTATCCCGTGCTTTTGGTTTTGACCGATGCCGACAGGGTCGATGCCTAATTCCTGAAATTCCTTCAGCATGGTTAAGCATTTTTCTTCTATATCTTTTTCCATTTTTTTCTCAACTTCTCCGACTTTATCAGGTGTCAATTTTTTTCCGGTATACTCTCTGACAATTCCCCTGACCTTGATTCTCATTGTCACTTCAACAGGATCAGCTTTATGTTTTATTATAATTTTGTGCTTTGAAATCAGACTCGTTACGGAAGCCTCAACCGTTTCCTCTGCAGCGCCAGGCTTTTTCCCCATTTTGATGACATGGCTTCCTTCAGCAAGTTTATCCACTAATATTTTAAAGAAAAACATATCATCAGAAGGGATCTTTTTGACCATTTTGTCTTTATCGAAGAGGGCAACACCTGTAATCGCTATACTTTCATTAGAAAGCTGC
>NZ_JBBIAB010000055.1 GCF_039634785.1 Tistrella mobilis
CGGGTAATAGAGGAAAGGTCGAGACCCCACAGGGCAAAGCCCGAGTTATCATGAACGAAAACTAGCTCCTTACTCGTAACATCGTAGGTTAATTTGGTTAGACTGTTTCTGAAGTAAAAACAAAAACCAAATCAGAGCTACATTACGGAAGGAGCTAGTTACTATGAAGGATACCATAAAATACGTTGGTTTAGACGTATCAAAAGAAAAAATTGCTGTCGCTATTGCGGAAGAAGGACGATTAGAACCAAGATACTGGGGGATGATTTCTCACACCCCGGAAGCTGTAAAGAAGTTGATGAAGAAACTTGGGAGTCCAGCTACATTGCGAGTTTGTTACGAAGCGGGGCCAACAGGTTATGCCTTATATAGGTTATTTCTAACGCTGGGTATTCACTGTGAGGTCATTGCCCCATCTCTTATTCCTCAAAGACCAGGTGAGCGTATTAAAACAGATCGGAGAGATTCTATTAGGCTGGCTCAGTTATTTAGGGCTGGTGAATTAACATCTGTATACGTACCTACACCCGAAGATGAGGCGCTGCGAGATCTTGTCAGGTGTCGAGAAGACGCAAAAGAAGATGAGTTAAGAGCGAAACACCGCTTAAGTAAATTTCTACTGCGAAATAATATCAATCCTCCTTCAGGAGTGAATAAGTGGACAGTAAAATATATGCGGTGGTTGGATACGCTGAAATTTGGAAATGCCCATTTACGTGTTGTATTCCAAGAATATTATCACCAATTAAAAGAGTTGGAACAACGAATTCTACGACTAGAAGAAGAAATTAGAATTCAAGCGAATGAAGGCGTACATGCACCTAGAATACAAGCACTCCAAGCACTAAGGGGAGTTGCGCTTGTCACGGCGACAAGCATTGTAGCTGAAGTCGGGTCTTTTAAGCGTTTTTCTACACCTCGAGAATTTATGGCCTATGTTGGACTAATCCCCAGTGAGTATTCGAGTGGAGAAAGGCGAAAACAAGGGAACATTACCAAAACGGGTAATAGACATGTTCGAAGGTTACTGGTGGAATCAGCCTGGAGTTACCGTTACCAACCAGCAGTCAGGGGTGAACTTAAACGGAGACAGAGTGGCCAATCTCCTACCATTCAAGCGATCTCTTGGAAAGCACAAAATCGCCTTCACAATAAGTATTATCGTCTCCTATCCAGAGGAAAAGAAAAAGGAAAAGCCGTAACGGCTGTGGCTAGAGAATTGGCAGGGTTTATATGGGCTGTAATGCAAGAAGTAGAAGAAACACCGAGATTCAAAACAAATTAAAAAACGTATACTTGTAGCTCGAAGAGTAAGGTAAACCATAGAAGAATGAGAATAGGGCTCGAAGGCAAAGAGTAAAACCGGAAAGGAAAACCCACGTGGCCTCCTCTGTGCTATATCTCTTTAGATTAACGCACGACCCGAGTTAGTGGATCAGTCCTTTATACGGAAAGATAAAATGTGAAAACCCACGAATATCAGAATGCAAACCGCAGTAGAATTTTTGCCTTCGTGCCGTGTTCTTACCTTCTATTAGATAAAGGAGGAAATATATAGTTTCTTTAGCTCAAAAATCGTCTCATCTCATCCCATAGCTGTCAAGAAAACCATTTGACAGCTATGGGATGAGATGAGAAGGGGTCAGTAAGCTAAAGAAGGAGAAAGTCTAGCCAGTAACGGCTTTAACGCAAAATAAAAGAAGGAGCTAAAAAGGCTTCTTTTATTAAAGTTGCCTTTAAATCGATGTGCATAATGAGTATTGACAGTTTCGTTCATATCAGGAGGCTCGACTTCCTCCCCGCGGAAAGCAAGTGCCTGGAGCGGAAAGGAACGGTCAACATTTTGTTCACAAATCACTTATCCAAAACAAATTTACGTTTTTGAAAGTTGCGCAA
Source organism: Tistrella mobilis (assembly GCF_039634785.1). NCBI lineage: Bacteria > Pseudomonadati > Pseudomonadota > Alphaproteobacteria > Geminicoccales > Geminicoccaceae > Tistrella > Tistrella mobilis. Next base: position 1,897 of record NZ_JBBIAB010000055.1, read on the forward strand.
AACTCTGGGTGACAGCCAGAAGGAGCAGAATTACAAGTAGGCTCACCACCCGCCTCGCGGAAAGCGAACATCCTGTAGCGGAAACAACTATTACTTTCTTCTGTAAAATTGCCACAAAGTTTACTAAAAGATCCTAGATGAAAAAATACCACCTTATGATTAAGAAAAGGATTCATGGGAAGTCTAATCAATAAATTAAGGTTTAGGGTGTTGAATTCTGTGTTTAGACGTAGAGAAGTGAAGAAAGATATAGAAAAAGGGTCCCCCCATAGCTTTGATATAGATACATTTCATAAAGAAATACTTTCATTGGTAAGCAATAGTGAAGATTTGGTAGTCAGAATCATTACAATAGGCGAACAGAAGCTTGCAGTAGTATA
>NZ_JBBIAB010000056.1 GCF_039634785.1 Tistrella mobilis
CCAATCGCTTCGCCCAAGGCCCCACACGGTTCCATCCATCCCTCCCAAGCCAACAACGTCGACAATGAGAGATTCAGACTTTTTCCGTCCTGTCACGCACAGTTTCACCCGATTGCCCTGGTGGCGAACCGGCTTCCTCTTGACGAAAACGGCGGAACTCGACAAGGTGTGCCGCCGGTAACCGGCGGTGGCATTCCACCCCGTTCCGGCACCATGGAAGATGTGGGGGCCTGTAGTTCAGCGGTTAGAACCCGCCGCTCATAACGGTGTTGTCGCAGGTTCGAATCCTGCCGGGCCCACCACCTTCCTGCAGCCCGACATGCATATGCCCGACGCGTTTTACCCGCGGGCGATGCAAACGGTTGCCGCACCATCGCCCGCCATTGTCGCCGCCCGGCCCGGTCGCTATCTTGTATCGAGAGGCAGCGATCGCGAGGCGCAGATGACCGTCGTTCCGCCGATGCCATGTCGGGCGAGCAAGGCCGTCATCCAGGAGGCGGCGGAGAAATACGCGGGCAAGATCAATTTTCTGCCCGGGGATGACCTGTTCAAGCTGGTGCGGCGGCTTGGCGGCCAGATCCGTTTCCGCGACTTCTCCCCCGGTCATCAGCGTGAAAGCATCCATGTCCGGTCGGCGAAGGATTTCGATCTCTTCCTGCCCGACGACACCTCACCCCTGCGCGATCGCTTCACCATCGGTCATGAACTGGGCCATCTGCTGCTGCACTATCCCGTGGTGCGCCGTGTGGCTGGCGACACGCCGGTGGAGATGGTCGCCACGCGGTATCTTCCCGAGGATGCGTCGGACGATGTGCGCCGCTGCGAGTGGGAAGCAAACTGGTTCGCGGCCGCCTTCCTGATGCCCGCCGGCCCGTTCATCCAGGCCTGGCACGAAACGGGCGGCGATCCGGCCGATATCGCCAGCCGCTTCTTCATGTCGGTAGAGGCCGTGCGGACACGCGCGCGGAGCCTGTCGCTGGAGAGCGCCGCCGCGTGACCCTGCCGCCATCCGTTGAGCGGCGCGACGGGATCGAGCCCTATCGGCTGGATCTGTTCCTCAGCGTCGATATCGTGGGCTCCACCGCCTATAAGTTCTCGCAGGACGTCGCCACCCGCCCCGACCAGCTGCGATCGCCCGAAGGGCTGGATCAGACGACCTGGTTCCATGCCATCGGGAAATTCTACGAGCACTTTCACCGCCGGTTCATGTCCGACGGCGAAGCGGCGGGCGTCGCGCTCTGGAAAGCGCTGGGCGACGAACTGGTCTATCGGGCGGTGATCCGCGACCGGGCCCAGACGGCCGCCCTGGTCGCCGGCTTTGCCGGAGCCGTGCAGGAGACGCGCGAGGTCGTCCAGGGCTTCTCGCGCACACTCGACCTCAAGGCCTGTGCCTGGGTTGCCGATTTTCCGGTGCGCAATGTGACGATCTCGATCGACGGGCTGCGCAGCGGCGGGCGGCAGGTCGAGGATTTCATCGGGCCCTCGATGGATGTCGGGTTCAGGCTGGGCGCCTTTGCCACGCGGCGCAAGATGATGGTATCGGTCGAGCTTGCCCTGATCCTGGCGACCGGCGATCGCGGCGAGGGCGCAGGGTCTTTCACCTTCGGTTATGACCGGCGGGAATCCCTGAAAGGCGTGCTCGGCGGGGACGCCTATCCCCTGATCTGGATCGATCTGGAAAACGATCGCGACCAGATGGAGGTCAACCGGTGCGAGGCCAGGCTTCAGGGGCGCCGGGCAGATCTCTCCAGGGCCGATGTGGTTGAATTCTGCCGGGCCTATATGGCGGCGACGCCCTGGATGGAGATGCCTCACCTCGGGCAGGACGGCGCCGGAGACTTCGCCGATCCGCCGCCCAGCTATGGACGGTATGTCCGCAAGCGGCAGGCGCGCCTGGATCAGGAGGCGGAACGTCTCGCCCGCCGGGATACCCGTCCTCCGGGGCCGGAGGACGGGCCGTCGGCGTCGGATGACCTGCTGGGCGACATGCCGGTGCCGTCTCCGGACGGCGATGCACAGGGGAATCGCATTTGAAAATCCCGGGTAGCGGAATGGTCAAAGATGGATTCTTTATTCGGTTCCAAGGAGGAACCGATGCCATCTCTGATCACCATCCTGCGCCAAGTGCCCGACCCGC
>NZ_JBBIAB010000057.1 GCF_039634785.1 Tistrella mobilis
TCGCCACGGCCGAGGCTCGCCGGCGGCTGCGCCCGCACCACCCGCAGCGATTCCGCTTTCCCCCTGCCCAGCCCCGCTCTCGGCGAGGGCCACAGGTGCAGCAGCACTCCGCTGCCGCACCGTGAACCCCAGGAAGGAAGCCGGGCCATGACCCAAGACAGCCGCCAGAGCGTCTATGAACGCATCACCGCCACCATTGCCGCCGCCATCGAAGCGGGAGCCGGAGATTTCCGCATGCCATGGCACACAGACGGCACCATGTCGGCCCATCCCGTCAACATCACGACCGGGAAACCCTATCGCGGCATCAACACCATTGCGCTTTGGGCGGCGGCGCAGGGCGCGGGCTACGGTTCGGCCATATGGGGGACGTACCGCCAATGGGCCGCTTGCGGAGCACAGGTGCGCCGGGGAGAAAAAGCCGCGCTGGTCGTGTTCTGGAAAATCGACGAACGGGAAGAGGATGCCGGGGACATGGATGACGGCCAGAGTGACCCGCGCCGCCGCGTCCTCGCGCGCGGCTATCCCGTGTTCAATGCCGCGCAGGTGGAGGGCTACACGCCGCCGCCCCTGCCCGCTCTGCCTGCCAGTGCGCGCATTGCCCATGCCGAGCGCTTCTTTGCCGCCCTTGGCGTAACCGTGCGCGAAGGCGGTACCCGCGCCTGCTATATCCCGGCCCGTGATGAAATCCGCCTGCCGCCCTTCGCAGCCTTTCGCGATCCCATCGCCTACTATGCCACCCTCGCCCATGAGGCAACCCACTGGACGGGCCATCCCGATCGCTGCGCCCGCGAGCTGAAAGGGCGGTTCGGCTCTGAAAGCTATGCGGCGGAAGAGCTGGTGGCGGAGCTGGGCGCGGCCTATCTCTGCGCCGATCTTGGCCTTGCTTGCGAACCCCGCCCTGACCATGCCGCCTATGTGGCGTCATGGCTCACCGTGCTGCGCAATGATGCCCGCGCCATCTTCACCGCCGCCGCGCAGGCGCAACGCGCGGCCGATTGGATGCATGCCCGCCAGCCATTCGCCGCGTGAGGGTGAGCCGATGCCGGGGGTAGCCCGGCATCGGCCGCCTCATTCGAGGATCGTGCTCAGGCGCGCCAGGACTTCATCCATGATGGCTTCCGGCACGCTCTCCAGCTTGCGTCCCCCGCGCGCCCGAATATCCACCGCGCGCGGCTGGTCGCAACGCACGACTCCGGTTGTTTTCGTGCCAATGCCCACGAGGGAGACCGCGAATCCGGCCGTGCGGGCAAAATTACCGCCGGTCGTGATGGGCAGCACGACCGGCGTGTGGGTCAGGCGGTTAAAAGCCCCTGGCGAAATGACCAGAACCGGCCGGGTTCCCTGTTGCTCATGGCCGGAAGTGGGATCGAGCGAGACAAGAAAAATGTCGCCCCGCTCCATTACGGCAGCTCGCTCCCGACCGCCGGCGCGCCAAGCCATTCAGCATCCTCATGGCTGAGTGCTGCCGATGCATCGCATTCTGCCAGAAGCATATCCAGCGTGTAGCGGGGCCGCGGCGCCGGTTCGACCACGAGCCGGCCACCATCGACCGCCAGGCCGACTTTCGCCCCTGCGCTCAGATGCAGCGCATCGAGCAAGGTCGGTGGCACCGCCAGCATGACGGAACCGCCTACCTTGCGGAGATTGGCCATATGCATCGTTGTCTCCATAGATTCGTCGATAGATGTGCGGTTCTTGTTATACTGATATATAACTTAGCTGGGTGGAATGCGCAATATATTTCAGATTGAGAGAATTATAATAAATAAACCCGATAGATGTATCAGGGGTTTGCATCACCGCCCTAGCGGGCGGCCTGGGCTGTCATGAACCGAACCCGATAAGCGGTTTCGGCCTGTGCGGTTTCCATCCCGGATGCGGATCATCCGGCCGCCGACGCGGCGTAAGTGGGGGAAGCCGGGGGGCGCCGCCCCCTCTCTCCCCCAAAGCGCAATCGCCACGGCCGAGGCTCGCCGGCGGCTGCGCCCGCACCACCCGCAGCGATTCCGC
>NZ_JBBIAB010000058.1 GCF_039634785.1 Tistrella mobilis
ACTGGGCCATCGAGAACGGCCTGCACTGGGTTCTCGACACCACCTTCCGCGAGGATGAGGCCCGCGCTCGCAAGGACCACGGTCCGGAAAACCTCGCCATCATCCGAAAACTCGCCCTCAATGTCCTCAAAACGGCCAGGCCGTCCATCTCCATCCGTCGCAAGCGAAAGCGATCCGGATGGTCCGACGCATTCGCCCGATCCGTCATCGGGCAAATGCGATAGCCCTGGGATAGCCCTGGGAACCGGTGACAAGCGGGGTGGGAGTCCGGTATTGTCGGCGACGGAAGGACGTGGACTCAGCTGATCCGTGGTGGAACTGTTCCAGCATCAGAATCATACACGAATTCCGCGCCTAAACACTACACTCGCCACCCTTAATTTCGCTTCGGCGAAATATTCCGGCGAATATCACGGCCCGGAGAAAGCACTAGCTAGTACACGCCTATAGAATGTAGATGCATCTAGCAGAGACACAGAGAGACAGGCGCGCCATGATCTTGGATAAAGTTGTTGATACTTTTGATTACTATGAACTGGAAAATGGAGGTGCAGCTCAAGAAAATCTCCGAGCATCTATACAGACGAACGGCTTTGCTGTCCTTAAAGGAGTGTTTTCCGAGGACGAGATTGGTAGAATGCGTCAGCAATCTGGAGAGTTCCTGTTGAAGAGGGGTATTCGACTTGGGCTAGGACGTACCCGTTCGAATGTGGCAGCGGATATGGAGGAATTGGCTTGGGTCTTTGGCCACGAACGCATCTTGAATGTTGTGCTCTGGAGCCTGGTGGACGCCTCAGTGGTCTACACTGGTCATAGCGATGCGCACATGAACATGGTTGCAGGTTGGCATAAGGACAGTGAGACACGATATGGGAGTTATTTTTCGCAGCCTTGCATAGGAGTTGATTCTTGCAAGGTCTACAAGATTGGTATTTATCTACAAGACCATAGCCATAATAATACAGGTCTAAAAGTACGCCGTGGATCTCACAAATCATCTAATCTCACAGACGGCGATATCACAACTATTCATTCAGGTGCAGGTGATATAGTCATTTTTGACGTTCGCATATCTCATTGTGGTGATCTGCCAGATCCAATTGAATCCTTGATGCAAAAAATGTCTCGAGTTCTGAAGGGGAGGGATCCCCATCGTCAAGATCCAGAGATATTTGTTCGAGCACGTGAAAAATATGTAGAAATACGACGCAACCAGCAGAAAATGTCTCTCTTTTTCACTTTCGGTATAGAAAACCAGTTTACCATAGATTTTTCTAACAATAACATGAAGCGTCAATTGCGGCAGATAGAGCTTTCCGGAGGAGTGAGCAAAACGAACTTTCCGGCAGAGCTGTCTGAGCGCCTGAGACAAATGAACATCAAGCTTCTCACTTTTGGTGATACAAAGACTGTAAGAGCCCGTCCGGAAGGTTATTGAATCCGGTGAATCCGTTGTGATTCTCTGCCGCGCCAGAGGAAACGGGAGCGGACAGAATGTGGACGACGGAAACCCGCCGGGTTTATGAACGGCCT
>NZ_JBBIAB010000059.1 GCF_039634785.1 Tistrella mobilis
CATGAGATACCGTCACGCTGAGCAAGCGCTTTTTTCAGTCGGCGAGCTTTGGCACGAAGGGTTTTCGAGCCTTGGCGACGGCGTAGACGGCGACGAGGAGTTTTCGCATGGCGGCGACGAGGGCGAGCTTTGGTGGCTTTCCCTGTGCGCGGAGTCGGTCGTAGAAAGCTTTGAGCCACGGGTTTCGGCGGACAGCGGTGAGGGTTGGCATCCACAAGGCGGTGCGCAGGCGCGCGTTGCCGATCGGGGTGATGCCGGCGCGGGTGGGGCGGCGCTTTCCGGAGTGGCGCAGGGCTGGGATGACGCCGACATAGGCTGCCAGGGCTGCGGGGCTGTCGAAGCGGGCCGGATCGCCGAGTTCGGCGATGAGGCGTGCTGCGGTGCCGGGACCGATTCCGTCGATGGAGGTCAGCAGCGAGCCGACCTCGTGCTCGTCGAGCAGACGGGTGATGTCGTCGTCACGGTCGGCCAAGCGGCGGCGCCACAGATCGAGATCCTGGCAGATGTCGCGGACCTGGACGCGGTAGGCGGGGCCGTGGTGCTGGCCGACCGAGCGCTTGGCCGCGGCGATGATCTGGTCGGCCAGTTCGCTTCCGACGGCGTGGCGGCCATCGTAGCGCAGCTTGGCGAGCCGGCGCGGCGTTGCTTTGGCGACGGCCTCGGCGGTGGGGTATTCCGCCAGGATGGCGGTGGCCAGCATGCTGTCGAGCGTGCGGACATAGCGTCGGAATTCCGGGAAGCCGAGATCGACCAGCCGGCGGAGCTGGCGGACGCGGTCGTCGAAATCCTGGCGCAGCCGGTCGCGGTGGCGAACCAGTTCGCGCAGCTCCTCGCTGGCCCGGCTGCCCAGCCGGGTCGGGGAGGGGCGCTTTTCCCGCCCGAAGCGGGCCAGGCCGAGGGCGTCGATGGCGTCGGTCTTGGTGCGCTCCAGGCTCTCGCCCTGGAAGCGGTGGGTGCGCAGCGGGTTGATCAGGGCGACCTCGTAGCCCTTGGCCGCCAGCACGGCGAACAGGTTCTTCCAGTAATGCCCGGTCGCCTCCATGACCACCAGCGCCTCACCCGGCGGGGCCAGCGCGGCCAGCAACGTGCCATGCCCGGCCGCGTCTTCGGCGAACGGCTTGGGTTTGGTCAGGACCGTGCCGTCCGCATCAAGGATGGCGAAGACATGGGTTTCCGACGCGATGTCGATGCCGACGAATTGCATGGCGCCTCCCGTGCGGATGAGCCGGAAGCCTCGGAGCCGGTGCTCGTGCCCCTGCTTGTCCATGCGCGGATGACCGCCCCGATCGGGGCGGTCATCCGCCCACTCGCAACGACACCGCCGGATACCGTTCGGGCAAAAAGCACCGGGCGAGGGCGCCAATCTCATGCACGAAGATCATCCTTCGAGCGCAACGCGGCGACCCTCTCCCGGCTATCAGGCCAAACATCCTATCAGGAGACGGCCCGATGAGTGGAATTCATACAAGC
>NZ_JBBIAB010000060.1 GCF_039634785.1 Tistrella mobilis
TCGATCGCACCGCCAGGACATAGGGCTGGCCCCGGTCTTCCAGCATGCGGCGCAGCTTGTAATCCGAGCCGTAAAGCGCATCGGCGAGGACCCAGGCGCAGGGGGTGCCCGCATCCAGCGCGGTCGTGATCATGTCCCTTGCCATCGCCGGCTTGGTCGCGAAAGCAACCTCGTCGGGCACGCTTGCCTTCCGGCGACGATCCATGTCTTCGGACCACGATTTGGGCAGATAGAGACGCCGATCAATCAGGGCATGGCCATATCGGCTGGCATAGCTCAGAAATACCCCGATCTGGCTGTTCTCAATCCGGCCAGCCGTTCCTGAATACTGTCGCGCCACACCGACCGACTGCGTGCCCTTCTTCACAAACCCGGTCTCGTCAACGACAAGCACGCCGTCCCTATCGCCGAGAGCGGCCATGACGTAAGAATAGACGCGTTCTCGCAGACTGTCCGCCGACCATTTGCTCCGGCCAAGCAGAGACTGGATCCGATAGGGACGATCCAGACCGGCTTCCTCCGCCAGCATCCATCCTGTCTTGCGTTCGGCTCCCGACAGCAGCCCGTCTATGAACGCACCGCCAGACGCACGCGTCTCTGCGCGACCCAGGGCGGGCCCGAGATGTGCCTTTAAGTCATCAAGCGCTGTTTGCCACTTGATCAGCGTTCCTGACCACTCGGAAACCGTCATTGGCCCTGCCTCCCCATGCTGGAACGCAGAGAATCACGGCTTTCCTAAAAACGCAACTGTAGTACTAGCCCCTGACCATGTATTTCTTCACAATCACCAACAGGAACCCCATGACTCCACCGATTACAGCCCCTGCAGTGATGGAGACGAGCGCCTGCTGCCATTCGGGCCTGCCAAGATCAGCCAGATGGTCAAGGATGATGCTGCCGCCGAAAACGGCGCAGGTGGCCGGAAGCCCGATCATGCAGACGCGCAGTGCCGCCTCGGCTGTGCCGGGTTTCATCCGCTTTGCTCCAGATGGTTATCAGACATTCCCCGCCCTTTAATTGATAATGAGAATCATTATCAATTAAAGGGCGGCTCGTCAACCTACGGGGGCTTTTGCTGCGACTTCAGATCCTGATGGGTGATGTCTCGCCCATCCAAAAGGGAAAATAGCGTGTTGGCTTGGCGCGCAGATAACCGGTCATCTGGCGCCGGTTTTGCCCCGATGCGCACGGATCTCAAATCATGCTGCGGCCAGCCCCGCAGGGGAATCGGGTGAAAGTTTTTTAAGCAGCGATAAGGCTTGCGAGGAAGTCGTCGTCCCAAGCGGCGACCTTGCGTCGGAGGCGTAGGGAGTCCTTTCCCGGTGCTTGTCGCAGCAGG
>NZ_JBBIAB010000061.1 GCF_039634785.1 Tistrella mobilis
AGACTTCGAGAACCTCTCACGGATGGCTTTGGCATTCCTCCGCCTCGCGATGATCCGGATCATGATGCGCAGAATCGCAAGGAGCCGGAAATCATAGATAACTTCTCGGACGGACTCTAAGCCACGGACCGCAGGACGAGTTTCGGGCCCACCTCTCAACTTGCCATCCTTGCCGCGGCCAAGTCCCTTTATCGGGTCTCTCGTCAATCCCCCTTGAAATTCCTTCGCTGAAATTATATTTCCGATAGATCGGAAGAATAAATAGGTCGCACATGCCAGCCGTTGCCGACATGCTGAAGGCGAGTGAAGCCGCCGTCGTCTCGCGGGTGAGCCTGCGCGATGTGAATCGCGTGATTGATGAGCGCATCCTGCCGGACGCGTTCGTGTCACGCGACAATGGACGGCACGTGCTGGCCGGGGCGTGTTCCTTCATCGCCTTCTACTTCGAGAGTGCCGGGCGCCTTACCTCGGAAGAGCGGCTCTTTGCGATCAGGGTCGCCGGGCCGCGCCTGACGCGTGTGCGGGCGCTTGGCTGGAAGGCGTTGCTGCGTGAGGACTGGACGGTGCGTCATGAATTCCTGACCATCAACCTCCTCTCCTTCGCGAAGGGAACGAGCGAGCGGGTCGAAGATCTTGCTGCCGCGCGCGATCTGATCTCGATCTCGCCCGACATTCTGGGTGGCACGCCGGTCATCCGCGGCACGCGTGTTCCGGTCCATGACGTGGCTGCCGCCGTCGCCGCGGGGCGTTCGCTTGAGCAGATTCTTGAAACCTGGCCGAGTCTTGATGCCCGGACGGTGGGGCTCGCTGCCATCTATGCGGAGGCGAATCCGCTGCGTGGGCGGCCGCGCATGTCGGGCGCTCTGCCTGAGGGCTCGACCATCATCACTAGTACTACAGTTGCATATTATATCTTTTCGCCCCATGCGAAATGGCCGCAACCGCTTGATGTGACTGCCGCCACCGAAACCATGCCCAGACGTCCCCTGCGTGGCGTTGTGTCGCGAAC
>NZ_JBBIAB010000062.1 GCF_039634785.1 Tistrella mobilis
GGTTTTGTATTCGTCGGAGCTGATAAATGTGTTCACAAAGACAAACTCATTCCAATTGTAAATCATATTGATAATGACTGTCGTCGACATGATCGGGATTGTCATCGGCAGGATAATTTTGAAAAACATCCGATGAACCGAACATCCGTCCATTATAGCCGCCTCTTCTATCTCACGGGGTAACGTATAATAGAATCCAAGCAGAATCATCATCGTAATCGGCAGATTATAGGCCGTATACGTAATGACGATCGACCATGGATTATCAATTAAATTCACATTTAAAAACATGCTGAATAGCGGTATGATGGCTGAATGAATCGGAATCATCAACCCAACCATGAATAACCCCAATACCAGTTTACTTAGCTTCCACTGCATTCTGGTTAAGACGAATGTCGCCATGCTTGCAAACAATACCGTTAAGATGATCGCTACACCTGTAATCCAGATACTGTTCCAGAAGTAAATCCCGATTCCTCCTTCCCATACCTTCGCATAATTCTCCCATCTGAATTCAGAAGGCAGGGAAAAAGGAGATTTCGAGAAGATATCCTGGTTATCCTTTAATGAAAACAGGAACAGCCAGATGACTGGAAAGATCTGAAAGACCGCGACGATGGCTAAACAAAGATAGAGAATAAAGTAACCCGCACGCTTCATGGTCTAACCCCCTTCAATATTGAATTTCTTCTTTGGTCGCAGTGACTTTACGGACGATGACGGTCACGATTAATGTGATGATCAACAGCAGGAAGCCGATGGCGCTTCCGTATCCAAAGTCATTACTTGAAAAAGCCAGTTTATACATATAAGAAGCCATTACCTCACTGGCACCGTTCGGCCCGCCGCCGGTCATGACATAAATCAGATCAAAATACTTCAGTGATCCGACAACCGCAAGCACAATGGTCACCTTGACGACTCCCATTATTAAAGGCAGCTTGATTTTATAGGCAATTTGAAGAGGTGTCGCCCCATCGATTCTTGCCGCTTCCACCAG